>DATIGE010000047.1 GCA_035454885.1 bacterium | reverse complement strand
TATGTGTTCTTGTAGGGGCACGGCGCGCCGTGCCGCTACGACCCAATTTGGTTCAACTGCAAAATCGGCAGCAGAATGGACATGACGATGAACCCGACGACCCCCCCCATCACCAGGATCATGATGGGCTCCAAGAGCGTCGTCAGCGTGCCCACCATGTTGTCCACCTGCTGGTCGTAGGAGTCGGCGACCCTCGTCAGCATCGTCTCCAACTCCCCCGTCTTCTCCCCGATCGCTATCATGTGGGTCACGAGCGGCGGAAAGTGCCCGCTGCGCCTCAAGGGCTCGGCGATCGACTCGCCCTCTTTCACGCTCGTCCGCGTGGTCTCGATCGTCTGGATCAACAACGTATTCTCTACCACATTCTTGACGATATCCATAGCCTTGAGGAGCTGGACCCCCGAGGCCAGCATCGTCGAAAGCGTCCGCGCAAAGCGAGACACCGCCACGAGCTGGAAAAGCTTTCCGAAGATGGGAAGCTTGAGTGAAATCTTGTCGAAGAGCAGCCGACCCTTGGGCGTCTTGAGCCAGCGCCGGACCCCGTAAACGATCAGCGCCACGACGATGAGGACGATATACCAGTAGTTCTGGAGCATGTCGCTGACGACGATGAGGACCTTGGTCGGGAGCGGCAGCGTGGCCTTCGTGTCCTCGAAGATCTTCGTGACCTTCGGGACAACGTAGACGACCAGGAACGAGACGAGCAGCATGCCGACGCCTCCCATGATGATGGGGTACATCAAAGCGCCGAGGATCTTGCTCTTCAACGCCGCCTGCTTCTCGGTCAGCTCCGCCAGCCTTTGCAAGACCACGTCCATGGCGCCCGCGGCCTCGCCCGCACCCACCATGGCGATGTAGATGGTCGAAAAGACCTTGGGGTGCGCGGCCAGGGCGTCGGACAGACGCCCTCCCTGGATGACCCTTTCCTTCACGGATCCCAGAACGGCCTTGAGCTTGGGGTTCTCCGTCTGCTCGACCAGGGCCGCGAGGGTATCGACGATGGGGATGTGAGCCGCGATCAGCGTCGACATCTGCCGCGTCATCGTCGCCAGATCCTTGCCGCTGATGCGCTGAAAGTATTTTCCCAGGTTGACGTCGCCGCCGAGGCTGAGGCCGCCTCCCGCTTTTTTGGAACCCTCGACACCCACCATGGTGGGGAAGATGCCGATCTTGCGGAGCTTGACGCGAGCGGCCTTTTCGGACTCGGCGTCGATCACGCCCGTCGCGTTCTTGCCCTGGGCGTTCATTCCTTTGTAGGCGAAATTGGGCACTAGCTTCCTTTACGAGCCGTAGCGAGCGCTGTCCCGCGGGAAGCGGGATGGCTCTTTACGCAGCCGCTTCATCCTTCTTCTCGCGTTCTACGTCTTCTTGCGTGATCAGCATGACCTCTTCCAGAGTCGTCAAACCCTTGAGGGCCTTTTGCACCCCGTCCTCCCGGAGCGTCAGCATCCCCTTGGCCATCGCGGCCTTCTTGATCGCGGTCGCGTCCACGTTCTGCATGACGAGGGTGCGGATATCCTCGTCCATCGTCAGGAATTCGTGGATGCCGAGTCGGCCGACGTAACCCGTGTTCATGCAATTGGGACACCCGACCGCCCGGTAGAGCTGCCTGCCCTTGAGCGATTCGGGAGTAAGCCCCGCCTGCGTGAGCTCCGTCTCGCTGGGCACATACTTCTTGGCGCAGTCCAGGCAGACCTTCCGGATGAGACGCTGGGCCAGGATCGCAACCACCGATGACGAGACCAAAAATGGCTGCACGCCCATGTCGAGAAGGCGCGTGATCGACGACGCCGAATCGTTGGTGTGAAGCGTGGAGAGCACCAAGTGGCCGGTCAAGGCCGCCTGAACGGCGATCTCGGCCGTTTCCTTGTCGCGGATCTCGCCCACCAGAACGATGTCCGGGTCCTGGCGCAGGATGGCCCTCAAACCGGTCGCAAAGGTCAGGTCGATCTTCGGGTTCACCGGAATCTGGTTGATGCCGTCCAACTGGTATTCGACGGGGTCCTCGCAGGTGATGATCTTCACGTCCGGCGTGTTGAGTTCCGAGAGCGCGGCGTAGAGCGTCGTCGTTTTTCCGGAACCCGTCGGCCCCGTGACCAAGATGATCCCGTGGCTCTTGGTGATCGCCTCGCGCATCTGGGTCAGCGTCTTGCCCGTGATGCCCAGCTTTTCCATGTCCAAGACCACGTGGCTCTTGTCCAAGAGACGCATGACGATCGACTCGCCGAAGGCCGTGGGCACGGTCGAGACGCGGATGTCGATGTCCTTGCCGGCGATCTTGATCCGGATGCGCCCGTCCTGCGGCAGGCGCTTTTCGGCGATATTCAGGTTCGCCATGATCTTGAGGCGCGAGCAGATGGCGGCATAGGCCTTCTTGGGCGGGTGCATGATGTCGTAGAGGACGCCGTCCATGCGGAAGCGGACGATCAGGTCTTTTTCGAACGGCTCGACGTGGATGTCGGACGCCTTCTGCTTGACCGCGCGGAAGAGGAGCGAATTGACCAGCCGGATGATCGGGGCCTCGTCGGCGGAGTCGAGCAGATCTTGCACCTCCTCCAGTTCTGCTCCGATGGTGTCGAGGTTGCCCTCCTCCAAGTCCTCGGCCGCCTTATCGCCCATGTCGCTCATCTTGTTATAGACGTTGTTGATGGCCCCCATGATCTCGTAGGAGTTCGCGATCGCGGGCCGGATGGCCTGGTTGTAGATGAGCCTGAGGTCGTCCAGCACGTAATGGTTGAGGGGGTCCGCCATGGCCACGAGGATGCCTCCGTTCTCCCTCTTGAGCGGCAGGACCTCGTTTTTCTTGGCGTAGTTCAAGGGCAAGAGGGAGACGATGTCGGAGGAGACGTCCTCGGATTCGACCTTGTTCAAATAGGGAATGCCCAGCTGGATGGAGAGGGCTTTGAGGATGTCCTCGTTCCTCAGGAACTTGAGCTGGATCAGCGCCTCGCCCAGCTTGACCCCCTTCTCGCGTTGATAGTTCAGGGCCTCTTCGAGCTGCTCTTGGGTGAGCGTCGAATTCTCCAGCAGAATGGCGCCAAGACTACGATCTTCCATAAGTTTTCTTTAATTAACTTGGAAGGATTATAACACGTCGGAATCAGTACGCCAAATCTATATCCCCGCCGGACGGGGGAGGCGCGGACGACTCGCCGGGCGCGGCGGCGGGCGGCGGCTGTTCCGGAGCGGTCGCCTTCGTCTTCTTTTTCGTGGATTTCTTCTGGTACTTGGGCTCGATCGCCAGGTCGGAATACTCTTCCTCGTCCGGAGTCACCGGTACCGCGGCGGGAGGAGGCGTCGCCGCCGTCTCGGAGATCGGGGCCTTGGGGCTAGCCTCGGCCTTTTTGCCGTTCTTGCCGTTCGTCTTGGCGCCGGAGGGAACCGTCTCCTCGCCCGGCGCGGGCGGCGGCGGAACGAGTTCCATCGGGTACCTGTCCTCCTCCGTCGGAGGAACCGCTTCGGGCGTCCATTGGCCGGCCTTGAGGATCGCGTCGGCGTGGGTCTCGAGCTGCTTTCGAATCTGCTTTTGCTGGCCCTTGCTGAAGTTCGTCTCGATGAACCGGTTCTGCTCTTCGATCTTGCGGTTCAGGATCGCCAGAAAATCCCGGGGCTCGCGGATGATGTAGGGCGTGAGGAAGACGAGGAGGTTCACCTTCTCCTTCTCCTTGACCCGCTGCTTGAAGAGGTAGCCAAGGATGGGGATGTCGCCCAGGCCCGGGATCTTGTTGATCCGGGTCGTGTACCGGTCCTTGATGAGGCCGCCCAAGACGAGCGTCTGGCCGTTGGCCGCGACGATCGCCGTCTTGATCGAGCGTTCGGAGGTGGTGGGCCCGGCCGTCGCGGCGAAGGCGGCGTTTTGGTCCGGCAGGATGTCGCGGTCCTCCTGCGTCACCTCCATCCGGATCGCGCCCCCTTCGCTGATTTGAGGCTTCACTTTCAGGCTCAGCGCGACGTCCTCGCGGGTGAAGGTGGTCTGGAGGCTGCCGCCGATGGTCGTCGCCGAGGCGGACGGGAAAGGAACCTTTTTGCCGATCTTGATCTCGGCCTCCTGGTTGTCGAGAGTCAGGATGTTGGGAGTCGAGAGGATGTTGGCGTTGGTGTTGTTCTGCACGAACTGGATCGCCGAGAAGAACGCCGGCACCGAAACGGTGCTGGTCCCCGTCCCTCCGCCGGTGTTGGGAAGGTTGACGTCGATCGTCTGGTTGGTATTGGCGGCGCCGATCGTCCCGCTTAAGAGCTTGCTGACGTCCAAGAATCCGAACGTGCTGCCGAACAGGGCCAGGTTGTTCCCGCCGATGTTGAAGTTCTTTCCGCCCAGAATGCCGACGCCCAGGCTCTGGTTCTCGGTCACGGAGAGTTCGACGATGACGGCCTCCACGTAGACCTGGCGCCGGGGGATATCGAGCTTGGAGATCACCTGGTCGATCAGCGTGTTGTAGTCCTTGGCCCCGGCGGTGATGACGATGGCGTTCGTCCCTTCGTCGGCGGTGACCGTGAACTTGCCGGAGAACTCCGCCCCTCCCACCAGGGGCGTCGTTGCCGCGGCCGCGGCCGCGGCCCCCGTCGCCGCCGTTCCCCCGCCCTTCTTGTCCTTCGTATCCTTCGCGACGGTCCCGGCGATCGCGTTCAGGACGGTGGCCATGTCCTTGGCGCTGGCGTACTTCAGGTAATAGACGTGGACCTCGCCCTCGTCGCCCACCAGCGGAGAGTCCAGTTTCCGGATCAAGTCGCGCACCTTTTTGATGGCCATCTTGGAGGCCAGGATCACCAGGGAGTTCGTACGGTCGTCCGGAATGACCTTCCTGAGCCGCGGCGTTTCTTCCAGTTCCATCGTGGCCGCTGCAGCGGGCGTCCGCCCTCGGACGGGGGCCGCCGGGGCGCCGCTCTTCTCCGTCTCAAAAATCTGGGTGATCTTGCCCGCGAGGTCCTTGGCGTTGGCGTAAACGATCGGAATAATTTCCAGGACCTCCTGCGGCCCTTCCTGGTCGAGTTCGTTGATGAGACGCATGAGCCGGTCGATGTTCGTCCCCGAATCGGTCAGAATCAATGTGTTGGTGACCGGATACGCGAAGAGATTTCCTTCCTTGGAAACGAGCCCCTTGATGACGTTCGCCATGTCGGAGGCGCTGATGTTCTTGAGGGTGATCAGACGCGTGATGAAGCGGTCCGTGAACGGCGTCTTGTCGGTATAGAAATCGATCGGGTTGCTGAGGGCGTCCCGGACCGCCACGATCTTGAGGAGGCCCGCCGGGCCGCCGACGATGGTGTACCCCAGAACGTCCAGGGCCGACTGAAAGGCCTCCCACACCTCGTCCTTGGTCATCTTCCGTTCGCTGATGATCGTCACCTTGCCGCGAAGCTTGTCGTCCAAAAGGAAATTCTTTCCTAACGCGCGGCTGATCTGCTTGACGACCTCGCGGATGTCGTCGTCCGCGATGTTGAAGTAGATCCCTTCTTCCTCCAGTTTTTTCGCCGTCTCGGCCATCGTCTCGGCCGCCACGGGACGCATCGGCTGGGTCAGAACCGGCTCGGCGATCGCCATCGTCGACGGCGGAGCCGCTCCGCCTTCGAACGCCGGAGATGCGAGAACGGGCGGTGCTGGAGGCGGGGCCGGGGGTTCAAAGGCGATCGGTGGCGAAGGCGGCGCCGACGGAACGGGCAGCGTATAGGGCGACAAGGGTGTCGCCGTGACGGTCCCCAAGGGAGGGGCGGAGGGAACGGGTGGAACGCTGGGAATGACGGCACTCGGCATTGTGGCTCCCGGAGGTCCCGGGACCCCTTGGGGACCCTGAGGTCCAGCCGGGCCTTGAGCACCCATCTCGCCCTGCGGTCCTTGAGCCCCACTCGCACCCTGTGGTCCTTGGGGGCCAGAGAGAGGAGCTGGAGACACCGGCGAGAGCGGCTGGCTCGTCGTCACGCCCACCGGAGGCACCGGCTTGGGCTGGGGCGCGGGGGCCAGGACGGGCGGCGAGGCGAACGTCGGTCCCGCCGACATGCCTGGCCCTTGCGTCACCGTCGGAGGGAGCGCGGACGGGATTTGAGACCCGGGCGCCGCGGTCCCCGTCACTTCTCCCGGCGCCGAAACCACGGGCGGAAGCGCCACAGGCGGGAGAGGCTGCAGATCCGCCGCCATCGCGTCCACCCCGAAGAGAAAGGCCAAGAGAGCGGCCGCGAGCCTATTTGATTTCATATTCGAGTGTCTGATTTTTGCCCCCTCGAGTGACGTCCAGTGAGAAGTTTTTGGAATCTTTCATGTTGCTGAAGAGTTCCATGCCCCTTCTGATGTCCAACTCCTGGCCGTTCACTTTTTCGAGGACGTCGCCGCGGCGGATGCCCAGTTTGCTGACAAGTCCACCCGGCTTGATCGAAAGCACCTTCATGCCCGCCGGCTTTCCATCCTGGAAATTCGGGACGATGCGCACTTCCTGCTGCAATTTATCCAGGTTTTGGAGCGCATCATCAACTTCTTTTTGATCCAGAACGATTTTTCCGGCTGAGGCGCCGGTGTCTTCAGCGGTTTTTCCTCTATCAGCCGCCCCTTTCGCATCCCTGCCGTGCACCTCTTCGGGAGGCAAGAAGACGCTCTTCTTCGAGGCCCAGTCCTCCAGCTCCGCGTATTCCAGACGCCCGTTGTTGACGAATTCGATGCGGTCCTTGTCCACCTTGGTGAGTTTCACGTTGGGAGCGAAGGTCTCCTCGTCGGTCACGAAGAAGGCCTTGCTGCCCTTGGTCTTGCCTCCCGAAATCATGGCCGACGACCGGCGGTCCGTCCCGTCCCCGATGACGAGCGTGCTCTGGACCTTGATGTCCAGGCTCGTTTTCACCGCGGGCCCCATCTCGCCCAGTTGCTGCGAACTGAGATCCGACGGGCCGGTTTCGGGAGCGGCGACCTCCGCCGAATTGAAGATGTTCCGCTCCTCGATCACCTTGTAGAGGTCGAGAGAGGCCTCTCCTCCCTCGCCGGTTTCCGCGGGAGCGGACGGGGCCACGGGCACCTCCGTGACGGCGACGCTCGCGGACTCCAAGACGCCCCCCCAATACGTCGTGATCGCGCGGGCCAGGAAGTAGGCGCACACGATCAAGGCCGCCAGTTGAAGGGTCCAGTCATAGCGACGAAGCGAATACATGTTAGCTATAATTATAATAAATTATATGGCAATTATAGGACATCTTTGGCGCGGACTCAAGCGATATTCTTATTAGGAATCGAGAAGATAAAGCGGGAACCTCGACCGACTTCGCTCTCCACCCGGATCTTGCCGTGGTGGAGGTCGACGAACTGCTTGACCAGGGCCAGTCCCAGCCCCGTGCCCTGATATTCGCGGGTGAAGGAACTGTCGACCTGTTTGAAGGATTCGAAGATCGTCTGGGCATCCCTGGGCTGGATGCCGATGCCCGTGTCCGAGACCTCCACATGCATCGTCCCCTCGCGTTCTCCATCCGCCAGATACTCCACGCTGACGGCGATGCTTCCCCCGTTCGGCGTGAACTTCACGGCGTTGGAAAGGAGATTCAGCAAGACCTGTTGGAGCTTTTTCTCGTCCGCGTAGACGACCGGAAACGGCTGTGTGAGGACGCGCGTCTCGTAATGTTGATTCTTTTTCTGCAACAGCGACGCGATCATCCGATGCACGCGCTCCAAGAGATCCACCATGTCGACGGGCCCGAGCGTCAATTCCATTTTGCCGGACTCGATTTTCGCCAGATCCAACAGGCCGTTGATCATCTGAAGAAGATTCTCGCCGTTGACCAGCACCTCGCGAAGGCTCTCCTTCTGCTCCGGATTGGACGTTCCCATGACGTCTTCCAAAAGAAGCTCCGAAAAACCGATGATGGCGGTCAAAGGCGTCCGGAGTTCGTGGGACATGGTGGCCAGAAATTCGGACTTCACGCGGCTCACGCGTTCCAGTTCGATGTTCTTGCGCTTGAGTTCGGCGATGAGCATCGCGTTGTCGAGCATGAGGGCGGCCTGGTCGGCGAATCCCTCAAAGGCGCGGATGGCGTCCGGCTCGATCCACTTGTCGCGGCTGACCCCGATCAACGCCCCCAGGACCTGGCCTTCCGCCACCAGCGGCGCCGCCACGAACTTATGAAACCCGAAGCGCGTCTGGAGGGCCTCGGCCTGTTCGCGGGGGATTTCCGGCACGGCGCCTTTCAAGACCTCCGCGAACTCGTTCCGGATGATGAGCTTCTTTTTCCGCATCGCCTGATAGACCTGGTTCGTCTCGTCGTCGATCGGAAGATAAATGTCCGAAGGGTTGAAATGCAGGATCTTCTTCAATTCCTCCACGATGGGCGACTTCTCCAGGAGAAAGACCCGGATCCGCTCCGCCGCGATATCCTGATACAAGAGGAAACCCGCCGGATAGCCCATCCCGTCGTGGACGCCCTTGACGACCTCCGTGCGCACCCGCTCCAGCGTGATGCCGCTCCGGGTCAGGGCCGAGATGCGGCTCAAGGCCATCAACTCGCGGTTCTTGGCCTCCAAGGCGCGTTCCCGGATCTGGGTGAAATAGCTCGCGAGCCAGATGCCATAGATGGCGACCACCAAGAAGACGACCAGAAGCGCCAGATTCTGAAGCGGCCCCAGCCCCGAAAAGAGTCCCGGCTGCGTGAGGGGGTACGAGAACTCCCCGATCCACCCCAGATGCGTCGCGGCCAGGAGCGACGAATAGAACGAGAGAATGATGACCGAAATGACGACCGAGACGCGGTAGTTGTAAAAAAGTCCGCCGGCCGCGCAGTAGATGATGTAGATCGTGTAAAAATTGCTCTTTTCGCCGCCGGTCAGGTAGACCAGCACCGTCTGGGCCGCGACGTCCGCAACCAATTCCAAAATGAAAAAGAAGACCGGTGCGACGCCTCGCAGGATGAAAAAGTAGCAGACCGTCGTCATCACGAAGGTCAGGCTGATGATCAGCATGATCGGCTGGTCGAGGGTCAGGATCCACGGATAGAACCCCGACACCAGCCCCCAAAAACCGATGATGATGACGAGACGGAGCTTGGCCGTGAAGACGTGACGGGCGGTGAAGTCCTGAAACCGAAAATCGAGGAATTTCGGGCTCCCGACGGGGGCGGAGGCCTTGGAAATCGAGGAACCGGTCGGGGGAGTCACGGTCCGCAACGGTACACTGAGCCTGCCGGAGTGTCAATTTTCTATTGACATTTCAGGTACCTATCTCATAAACACATACCTCTTTTTTAATCACACAAAAGGAAGGTCCCTTGGCCCGCATCACCGTCGAAGATTGTCTCGATCACTGTGAAAATCGTTTCGCCCTGGTCCACATCGCCTCCAAGCGCGCGCGAGAGCTCTTCAAGGGCATCGACCCGTTGATCCAGTGCAAGAACCGCGAGGTTGTGACGGCCCTCCGCGAGATCGCGGCGGGCAAGGTCGGCTACCAGGGCGGCCCCGAGGCCCCCGTCGAAGAAGCGCCGGCCCCGATCCGCAAATCCCGAAGATCCTAACGCGTGACCGCCACGGTAGCTCAGTGGTAGAGCAGCTGATTCGTAATCAGCAGGTCGGGAGTTCAATCCTCCCCCGTGGCTTATTCTTCATTTCATGCTATCCCTCCCCGCATGAAAACGATCTCCAAACTCGCCTTTTCGATCGTCGTCCTGCTGGCAGGCCTCACGCCGCTTCTCGCCTGGGAGGTCAAGGACCTTACCGGGCGTTATGAACTGACCGGCGTCATGGAAATGGCGGGCGGGTTGGCGATCAAGGCGGACGGGACCTACACGGCGGGTTTCTCCTACGGCGCCGCGGATTGGATCGAGGAAGGGAGCTGGAAACCGGAAGGCGACGGGCTCGTCCTCTCGGGCTCCCGATTCAAGGCGCGGAACACGAAAGAGATCCCCCTGTTCCTGCCGAGCGGCACCCGTTTCGTTTACAAAGACGGACGCCTGACGGCCACGGGCCCCGGAGGCAAGGTCACCTTCGTCGATCCCAATAAGACGCCTTCGAGACGAAATAAGACCGGCGAGGCGGGCGAGGGCCGGATGATCGTGAAGGGCAAGGTCGTCCGGCTTGACTCGGAGTCGCTCGTTGTCCAGCAAGGACGGGAATGCATCGTCTTCGACGCCGCGCGCCTGTCGCCCGACATCCTCAAATCCGCCAAGCAGGGCTCGAAGATCGACGCGGAAATCCCCTACTCGTCGATCATCGGCGGCGAAAGCTGTCCCGAGTAGGGCTAAGAGTTCGTTGATTAAGATCTTTTAATCCGCCGAGGCCTGCTCTCGCTTGATTCTTGAGACCTCGGATGATACCCGGTCACTCAAAAAAATGGACCCTCAAACGATCGGACGTGAAGTCGAGAAGCAGGCACCGGCCATGGCCCGGCTGGTGGAAGAAATCGGTCGTGTCATCATCGGCCAGAAGGCCATGATCGACCGGCTGATGATCGGGCTCCTGGCCGACGGCCACCTCCTGGTGGAGGGGGTCCCGGGGCTGGCCAAGACCACCGCCGTCAAGACGCTCGCCCGGGCGATCGACACCAAATTTCAGCGGCTCCAGTTCACGCCGGACCTGCTCCCTGCGGATTTGATCGGCACCCAGGTCTACTCGCCCAAGGACAGCAGCTTCAGCGTCAAGAAGGGGCCGATCTTCGCCAACCTGATCCTTGCCGACGAGATCAACCGCGCTCCGGCGAAGGTCCAAAGCGCGCTTTTGGAGGCCATGCAGGAGCGCCAGGTCACCATCGGCGGCGAGACCTTCCCGCTTCCGAAGCCTTTCCTGGTCATGGCGACGCAGAACCCGATCGAGCAGGAGGGCACGTATCCCCTCCCCGAGGCCGAGGTGGACCGGTTTCTCCTCAAGATCCGGATCGACTATCCGTCCCGCGAGGAAGAGATCCAGATCATGAGGAGGATGGGTGTCGGTGAGACGGCCGCCGTCCGGCCCGTCCTGCATCCGGACGACATCCTCAAGGCCCGCGCCACGACCGAGACGATCTTCATGGATGAGAAGCTGTATCACTACATCGCCGACGTGGTCTTTGCGACACGCGAGCCCGAAAAGTTCGGGCTGGCCGATTTGAAGCCCCTGATCCAATTCGGGGCCTCCCCGCGCGCCTCCATCTACCTGACCCGCGCGGCCCGCGCCCACGCCTTCCTGCAGGGGCGGGGCTACGTCACGCCCCAGGACATCAAGTCGATCGGGTTGGACGTCCTTCGCCACCGCGTCCTCATCACCTACGAGGCCGAGGCCCAGGATTTGACCTCCGAGACGATCGTTCAGAGAATCTTCGATAAGATCGACGTGCCTTAATGATGCCGGCGAATACGCAAGTCCTCTCCCCCGAAGTCCTGGCGAAGTTGAAGGGAATCCAGTTCCGCATGCGGTCTCTCGTCACCGAGCTGTTCGCCGGCGAATACGTCTCCGCCTTCAAGGGACGGGGCATGGAATTCGAGGAGGTCCGGCCCTACCAGCCCGGGGACGACGTCCGCGCCATCGACTGGAACGTCACGGCCCGCACGGGGACGCCGTTCTTGAAGATCTACCGCGAGGAGCGCGAGCTCACCCTCCTCTTTCTGGTCGACGTCTCCGCCTCCATGCGGTTCGGGAGCGTGCGGCAGTTCAAGAGCGAGATGGCGGCCGAGGCGACGGCCCTCCTGGCCTACGCCGCTCTGAAGAGCAACGACAAGATCGGTCTCGTCATCTTTTCCGACCACGTGGAGCACTACCTCCCGCCGAAGAAGGGCCGCGCTCACATCTGGAGGGTCATCCGGGACATCCTCACCCACCGGTCGAAGGCGACGAAAACCGATCTCAAACTCCCCCTGGAGTTCTTGAACCGCGTGGCCAAACGAAGGGTCGTGGCCTTCCTCATCTCGGACTTCTTGGGCGGCGGCTATGATCAGGTCCTCCGCCGGACGGCGCGGCACCACGACCTGGTCGCGATCTCCATCGACGATCCCCGCGAGAAGCATATCCCGAACGTGGGGCTCATCGAGCTTCGCGACGCCGAAACGGGGAGACTCGCCCTGGTCAACACCCGCGACGGAGCCCTGCGGCGGCAATGGCAGGAGTCGTTCTCATCGGTCCGGGCCAGGAGGGACCGGCTTTTCCGGCAGTCGGGGGTCGACCACATCGCCCTGGGCACGGAGGGGTCCGCCGTCGACCCGCTCGTGCAATTTTTCCGGAGACGCGAGAGAAGGCGCTAGTCCCGCGTCCCGCGGGACAGCGCTCGCTACGGCTCGTAAGAGGAAGCTAGCCATGCCGCAGGAAGACATTCGAGGGCTGAAGGACCTTATCCACATCCCCTACCCCTTTTACGACTACCTCATCGGGGCGGCGCTGTTGGCCGCCCTCGTCTTCCTCGCCGCGATCCTCGTTCGAAGGATCTTTCGAAAGACCAAGGGGCCCGAACCGGCCGCTCCTCCCCAGCCGCTGCACGAACGGATCTTGGAGGAACTCTCGAACCTGCGGAACCGCGACGATGTCGGCCCCGGCGCCGATAAGACGTTCCATTTCCTCCTCTCCGAAATCTTCCGGCGCTATCTGGAAGGGCGATTCCAATTCGCCGCCACCGATTCGACGACGGAGGAGATCGCCGCGCATCTTCCGGATCTTGATTCCTTGACGGGGCCCCAGAGGGAGTCGATCCTCCGGATCCTCAGAGAGACCGACGCCGTGAAATTCGCCGAACGGCGCAAGTCGAAGGAGGAGGCCCTGGCCTTGATCGGCCTTGCGGAGGCCTTCGTCCGCGAAACGGCGCCGCAAGGCGCGTCGGGAGGAACGGCGTGACCTTCGCGGATCCGTCCTTTCTCCTTCTCTTTTTGATCGCCCTCCCCGCCCTGATCCTGTTTCATTCGAAGGGCGCCCCCCTTCTCTATTCGAGCCTGGAGGGCTTGAAGACCGGTCCGTCCCCGGATTCGGGGCCCCGCCCCGTCTCCGCCTGGAGGCGCCACATCCCCCTGCTCCTGCGCCTGACGGCCGCCTCGCTGATGATCCTCGCCCTGGCGCGCCCCCAGACCGGAAGGAAGCAGACGGAAATCTTGAGCGAAGGCGTCGACATCATACTGACCCTCGACACGTCCGGAAGCATGCGGGCGATGGACTTCACGATCGGGGGCCGGGAGGTGACCCGCCTCGACGCGGTGAAAGCCGTCGTCTCCGATTTCCTCCAAAGGCGTCCGGGCGACCGCCTGGGCATGGTCGTCTTCGGCGAGCAGGCCTTCACGCAGGCCCCCCTCACCCTCGACCACGACCTCCTCCAAACCTTGCTCCAGGACCTGACCATCGGCATGGCGGGAGACGCCACGGCGATCGGGTCGGCCGTCGGGGTCAGCGTGAACCGGCTGAAGGACTTGAAGGCCAAATCGAAGATCGTGGTCCTTTTGACCGACGGCCGGAGCAACGCGGGGGATCTAACCCCCAAGCAGGCGGCCGAGGCGGCCGCCGCCTTCGGCGTGAAGATCTACACGATCGGCGTGGGCTCCGAAGGCCCCGCCCCCTTCGTCATCGACTCCCTGTTCGGCCCGCAGACGGTCTATCAGGAGGCCGACTTGGACGAACCGACTCTGCAAGAAATCGCGGAGATCACGCATGCGCGCTATTTCCGCGCCAAGGACACGAAGTCGCTGTCCGAGATCTATGGCGAGATCGACCGTCTGGAAAAAAGCCAGGCCAAGGTGAAGGAGTACATGGAGTACGAGGAGCGTTTTTCCTGGTTCCTCATCCCCGGACTCTCATTGCTTCTGGCGGAAATCGTCCTGACCAGGACCTGGTTGAGGAAGATCCCATGAGATTCGGAATGCCGTCCTGTTTCTACGCCCTGCTCCTGATCCCGCCGCTGATCGCGTTTCTCATCTGGGGATGGCGTCAGAGGGAGAGGGCCTTGAAGCGTTTCGTCAGTGCCGGCTTGGACAAACGTCTGGCCGCGGACCTTTCGGTCACGCGGAGACGATGGAAGAACGTCCTTTTGATTTTCGCCGTCTCTCTCTCCCTTGTCTCCCTCACGCGTCCCCAATGGGGTTTCCGTTGGGAGGAGGTCCGGCGCCGGGGCGTGGACATCATGATCGCCGTCGACGTCTCGAAGAGCATGCTGGCGGGCGATGTCTCGCCCAGCAGGCTGGAGCGCGCCAAGCGCAAGGTCGAGGACTTTTTGAACCTCCTGCAAGGCGACCGCGTGGGATTGATCGCCTTCTCGGGCCGCGCCTTCGTCATGACGCCCCTCACCCTCGACTACGGGGCCATCCGGCTCTTTCTGGATCCCCTGTCCCCCGACCTCATCACCGCCCAGGGAACCAACGTCGGGGAGGCGATCGATCTCGGGCTGAAGTCGTTGAAACAGGGAAACCCGGACAGCCAGTCGCTGCTCTTGATGTCCGACGGCGAGGACCTCTCGGGAGACGCCCTCGACGCCGCGAAGAAGGCCGCCGAACAGGGCGTCCGGATCTACGCCTTGGGTGTCGGCACGGAGGGCGGGGCGCCGATCCCGGCCGAAGGAGGAGGATTCAAGAAGGATGCCTCGGGACAAATCGTCCTCACCCGGCTGGATGAATCCATTCTGGAGAAAATGGCCTCGCAGACCGGCGGCGTCTACGCCCGCTCCGTCGCCGACGACCGCGACCTCGAGGCGATCTACGCCGGAATGCGAGGGAAGCTGGAAGAAAAGGAACTGAAGGCCGGACGGCAAAAGCACTTCATCGAGCGCTATGCGTGGTTCCTCTTGCCCGCCCTCCTCCTGCTGATCGCGGAGTCCTTAATGAGCGAAACCAAAAACGGCGGTTTGCTGAAGAGACGCCTGGCCCTCATGATCTTGATTTCCGCCCTTTTCTCTCCGCTTTTCGGTCCAAAGTCCGCCGCGGCCTTCAACCTCCCCGGCACAATCCAGGAGGGGGAACGTCTCTATCGGGCGGGGAAATACGACGACGCCCTCCAGAAATTCCTCTCGGCCCAGATCGACCACCCCCAGGACACCCGCCTCCAATACAATCTGGGCAATACCTACTACCAACTAAAGCGCTACGAAGACGCCCGGAAACTCTTCGATGCCGCCGCAAAATCCGCTTCGAAGGACGCGCGTCTTCAGGAGCGGTCGTTGTACAACCGCGGCAACGCCCAATTCCGCTCCGACAAATTGGAAGACGCCGTCTCCTCCTACGAAGAGGCCTTGAAGATCGATCCAAAGGATGAGGACGCGCGCTACAACCTGGAATTGGCCCGGCGCAGGCTGGAGCAGAAAAAAGAGCAACAACAAGAACAGCCGAAGCAACCAAAATCCAATCAGGGTCAGGATCAAAAGAATGATCAGGGCCGGCAACAGAGCGCGCAGGACCAGAAACAGGGCAAATCCCAAGAACAACAACCGAAGGAATCGCAAGACCAACAGCAGACGGCGGAACCGCAAGACCAGCAGAAGAAGGGAGGGGAAAAGGAATCACAGGTCCCTCAGAAAACGCAGGGAAATCAAGAGCAAGAGGATCATCCGGGTCAGGGCGAACAACCCGTCGCGGGGAAGATGACGCGCGACGAGGCGGAGCGCTGGCTCTCCACCTTGCATGAGGACCGGGGACGGATTATTCCCAAGGGCCGTCAGAACGGGAAAGGCAAAAGTGGCAAAGATTGGTAGGATTTTCATCATCGCGGGTTTGATCCTCGTCCCCGCCCTCGGGCGCGCCGACGAGCCGTCGCTTGAGCTGACGGTCGACCGGACGACGGCGTCCCCCGGAGAACCGATCACGGCACAGGTGACGGTGAGCGGTCTGACCAGCCCGCCCCAACCCGTCTTGAAAAACGCCGATGCGTTCGAGATTCGGCCCTTGGGGACCTCCTCGCAGATCCAAATCGTCAACGGGCGGTACAGCGCCTCCAAGACGTTCCAATTCCAGCTCATGCCGAGAAACGCCGGGGAGTTCACCATCGGGCCCGCCGAAATCACCGTCGGCGGCAAGACGTATCAAAGCGGCACGGTCACGCTCACCGTCGCGAAGGGCGCCCAGGCGCCGGCAACCCCTCAGGAGGCCGGCGACCGAATGGCGTTCGTGACGGCGGAGGTCTCGGAAACAAACCCCTACGTCCATCAGCAGATCGTCTATACCTTCCGCTTCTACAGCCGCGTTCCCCTCCGCGGCAGCGAGCTCAAGGCCCCCGATTTTTCCGGTTTCCAGAAGGAACAGTTGGGAGACGTCCGCCATACCCAAAAGGTCATCAACGGCCAGACGTGGGATGTGAACGAGATCCGGTGGGCCCTGTTTCCCGTCGCCCCCGGCGAGACGGAGATCGGACCCACGGAAGTGGACGCCGATCTCCTGCTCCCGTCGCGACGCGGACCGTTCCGTGATCCCTTCTTCGGCGAAGATCCCCTCTTCGGGAACGATCCGTTTTTCAACGGCATGTTCCAGCCGGCCCAGAGGCGGCGTTTCTCCGCCGATCCGATCGCCGTCAACGTCCGTCCACTTCCCTCGGAAGGAAGGCCGGGCGACTTCGCGGGATTCGTCGGAACGCCCCGGTTGAGCGCCCAACTGAGCGCGCGGGACGTCGAGGTCGGGGAGTCGGCGACACTCACCTTGAGCGTCCAGGGCAACGGCGATATCCGCGACGTCCCGGCTCCGCGACTGGACGGCGGCTCGGATTTCAAGACCTACGACGACGAGCCCAGTTTCAAGTCGGCCACGGGAAATCAGGGGCTGGAGGGGACGAAGACCTTCAAGAAGGCCATCGTGCCTCTCCGGACCGGGGAGATGACCCTTCCCCCCTTCCGTCTCAGCTACTTTGATCCGAAGACCGGGCAGTACCAGACCGTCGCGACCGATCCGATCCCCATCCATGTCCGCCCCTCGAGTCATCCTGAATCCACCAACCTGCCGATCTCGGGCGGGTCCGAAACTAAAAAGCAGGAGGTGACCGTCCTCGCCCACGATCTGATGCCGATCGACCGCGGCTTGTCGGCGCTGGGGTTCCAAGACGTCTCCCCGAAGATGCGCTCCGCCTTTCTCCTCGCGGCCTTCGTTCCGTTCTTGGGTTTCCTGATCGCCTGGCAATGGCGCCGGCGTCTCGATCGCATACGCTCCGATTCGGGATTCCTGAAACGTGAAAGGGCCTCCAAGACGGCCTGGCAAGGCGTCCGAAACCTCGGTCGGGCCACCGACCGCGAATTCCCGGAACGCGCCGCTCACATCTTGAGGGGATTTTTGGGCGACAAGGCCGGGATCGACGGCGGTTCCTTGACACCCGCGGACGTCCACGCACGCCTCGAGCCCCTTCACGTGTCCCGGGAGACGAGGGATGCCGTCCGGAGATTCCTGGAGGAATGCGACGAGGCGCTCTACGGCGGCCAACCGGTGACGGCCGAGTTCAGGAAACGCCTCGCCGAGGAACTGGGAAAATTGGTCGAACGGGCCGGAAAGGAGATCCGCACATGAAGCGACTGACCCTGGCGCTGTTCTTCCTCTGCCGGGCCGGCGCGTTCGCCTTCGCCGCCGTTCCGCAAACGCCCGAAGAGATCCTTCACGGCGCCAACCAGGCCATGGACGACGGCCATTACGATCAAGCCGCCCAAGGCTACCGTTCGCTCCTGGAGCAGGGGATCGAAAACGGTGCGATCCATGGGAACCTCGGACAGGCGCTATTTCGCCAGGGGAAGGTCGGGGAAGCCCTCTTCCAGTATCGGTTGGCGGCGAGGTTAAAACCCAGGGACCCGGACCTCGAGGCGAATCTCGCCTACCTCCGGGCCCGCGCGACCGACCGGATCGAGCCGCGACACCGCAATCTGGCCGTCAGAATCCTGCAAGACCTCGCGGGCCGGATGAGCCGCCGGGAGAACTGGTTCGGCTTCATGGGTCTCTGGTTCGGTTTCTGGTCCGTCGCCGCCGCCCGCCTCTATTGGAAAAAGGACCTCCTTCGCTGGTCGTCTTGGATCGTGGGCGCCGGCCTCCTTCTGATGGCCGCCTCACTGATCCAGAAGGAGTTTCTTGAACGTCCCATCGGCGTCGTCTCGCCGGAGGCGAAGGTTTATTCCGGGCCGGGCGAGGCGAATGTCCTGCTCTTCGAGCTTCATGAAGGCGCCGAAGTCTCTCTTCTTGAGCGCGAGGAGTCGGGCTGGGTGGCGATGGAACTGGCGGATGGAAAGAAAGGCTGGGTGAAGAAAGATCATCTCGTGACGAACTGATCCCCCGATCATTCCGGGCCATTCAAGCTCCTTGGGACACGGCGCCCGGTAGAGTTTTTGCTTTGATCAGGGGAGACATTTACCACATGACATCGACTGCGTAAGATATAGGATTGCTTCACTCGGGAGGACGGCATGATCAAACGTTTCGGTCTGATCGCCGGGCTCGTTACTTTCATTTCGACGACGGCCCAGGCGCTCACGCCCCCCTTCGGGGCGAAGATGTTGAAGGAGCAGTCCGACCTCATCGTGCTGGGCGGCGTGGGCGGCAAGAGACAGAACGGGGGTATTGTCGAGAGCAACGACTGCGCGGATACGGTCAAGTACACGGCCGCCTTGACGGTCACGAAAGTCTGCATGGGCAAGGCCAAGCCCGGCGACGTCCTGCCGGTCGTGATCTTTCACAAGGACTACAAGCGCGGGTGCGTGGGTGACCAAGACGCGAGCCTGGACCCGGGCGACCAGGGGCTCTACTACTTGCGCAAGGGCGACGACGAAGGGACTTGGAGGCCGGTGCACTGGGACGGAGTGAAACTGAAGGAGGCAGGCAAACCGATGCCCTCATGCCCTTGAGTTCGGGATCATGAAACATTCCCTCATCACCTCAAAGGCCCTTCTGAATGGAGTTGAATCGTCGCCGGCCTCGGCGGACGAGGACAGGGCAAGACTGCGAACAGCAACGTCTTGATCTTCATACCATGAGCCTCCTGACCATTCTTTGAATCGCCCAGGCCGAGATGGCTGCCATCAGGATCAACGGCCAGAGGATTTCCCAGAGACCGTGGGGATACGCGACCCCCAGGACGAGGCTCCGCGCGAGTGCCACGGGGCTGGCGAGCGGCAAAAAAAGCGCCGCCTTCTGCACGAGAGGCGGCAGGGAATCGAGCGGAAAGAACGTGCCGGAAAAGAGGAACATCGGCTCGAGACCCAGGGTGAAATAGTAAGTGAAGAAATCGTAGTCCTTCGCAAAGGAGGTCATCAGCATCCCCAGCGCCGAGAAGAGGATGGCTTCGACGACGAGCAATGGGATCAGGAAAACCAGGTTCGGCAGGTATTCCTGAGGAAGGATGCCCATCGCGATCACCGCGACGAGCATGATTCCGCCTGAAAGCATCGCCTTGGTCGCGCCCCAGAGGATCTCGCCGGCGATGACTTCGCCCACGTTGATGGGGGTCACCGCGATCGAATGGTAGGTCTTCTGGATCGCCATCCGCGTGTAGGAGCTGTAGGTCGTCTCGAACGAGGCGCTGTGCATGATCGTGGAACATATGAGACCCGGCGCCAGGAACTGGACGTAGGGGTATCCCTGGATGTCCTTCACGAAGGAGCCCAGGCCGTAGCCCATCGCCAGAAAGTAGAGCACGGGCTCGCCGAGGCCACCGATGAGGCTCGTCCACCAGTAGCGTGTCCAAACGAGAAAATCGCGGTACCAGACTTTAAATGCGTATCGGATGAAGATCGTCATGATTCGTCAATCCCTCAAATGCTCACCGGTCAGTTTGAGGAAGACGGCCTCGAGGCTGTCGACCTTGTGTTTGGCGATGAGGTCGTCGGGCCTCCCCTCCTCCACGATCTTGCCGTGGTCGATCAGGACGATCCGGTCGCAGAGCTCCTCGGCCTCCTCCATATAGTGCGTGGTGAGGATCGTCGTGACGCCCTGCCTCTTCAGATCCCGCACGCGCTCCCACATGTCGTGGCGGGACTGGGGATCCAGGCCCGTCGTCGGCTCGTCAAGGACCAAGACCTCCGGCTTGTTGATGAGGGCGCGGGCGACCAAGAGCCGCCGCTTCATGCCGCCGGAGAGGTGGTCGAGCTTCTCGTTCTTCTTATCGAGGAGATGGAAGAATTGAAGCAGCTCGTCGGCCCGCTTCCGCGCCTCGGCCTTGGGGATGTCGAAATAGCTCGCGTAGATGAGAAGGTTCTGGAGCACCAAAAGGTCCGGGTCGAGGCTCAGCTCCTGCGGGGCGATGCCGACGCGCCGCTTGATGGCGCGCGCGTTCTGTGAAACGGGCATCCCGAGGACCTCGAGCGCGCCGGAAGTCGGTGCGGAGAAGCCGTAAATCATCCGCATCGTCGTCGTCTTGCCCGCCCCGTTGGGTCCGAGAAAACCAAAACACTCGCCCTTCCGGACGTCGAAGGAGATCCCGTCGACGGCGGTAAAGCCGTCGTAGCGCTTCACCAGGTCGCGGGCGCGGACGATCGAATCTTGAGGCGCCATGGAGGCGCGAGGTTAGCGGAAGGATTCGGAGTGTAAAGGGAAAATCAGGCTTTCAATCGGGGTCTCTACCGCGTCGTTTCGACGATCTCGCACGTAAACGAAGTCTCTTCCGAAACCGGCTGCGTGACCTCCAGGCGGTAGTGCAGGGGGTCACCCATTTTCATCTGAAACATCTTCCGGCATCCGTCCAACTGGGCAGCGGTCGCGGCCGCCGAGGCGGCATCCGGCGGAAAGACGAATTTCATTTCCAGCCTGCGGTTGAAGGGCTCCGATCCGGTCTTGGTTCCGCCGCTCCCGAGGAAATCCTTGGAGGCCCTCACCAGCGGGCCAAAATACAGGCAGGGCGAGGCTTCCTCGCAATTTTTTTGAAGCACTTCGGTCACGCCCTCGACGCGATCGATGACGTATCGATAGTGCGTTGCCGGTTCCTCCGATGATGCCGGAGGCGTCACGGCCGTGAGGGCCCGTTGATCCCGCAGGTAATTCTTGATCAGGGTTTGAGCGTGAAGATGGCCTTGGACCAGCAGCAACAGGCCCGGCGCCAAGAGAGTGATTCGTAGAAACCGCCTTATCATCATTCTTTTCATGTGATGCTCCTCGTAAAAGTTGATTCATCATTGCAGCCAACCCCCCTCATCCCCGTGGCGACGCAGGCGAAGGAAAGGCTCCCGCCCTCCCGGGCCAGGTCCAGAACGCCCAGGCGGACCACCCATCGGGAATCATGTCGATGCGGCCGGCGTGCGCAAGACCCGATTCAGAGGATTCTCAATGAGAACGACGCCGGGAAGACTCTCACGTCCCAGGAATTCTCTCCGCCTCCGCGGATGTAATGAAACGACGCCCGCGGCTCATAGACGAAGCGCCCCTTGGCGCCGATCGGGATCGAAACGCCAGCCTCCGTGAGGGTCGCGTCCAATTCGTTCAGGTCGTAATCCTCCGCGATGAGATGCCGCCAACCGAGGCCGGCGCCCACGAACGGTGCAATTCTCGATCCGGAGAGGTCGAAGTAATAGTGAAACAGCCCGCCGAATCCGAACGATAAGCCGACGATACCTTCATAGGGTGAATCGCCGATCTGGAAATCGCCCGTGACGCCGAGGCGGATGTTATTCGCCGGGAACCCGCCGAAATGCAGCTGGACGATCCCGCGAGCCGGCGAGCGAACGCCGATTCCAAGGTCGGCCCCGACGTCGAGCCTGCCCTTCCGGCCGCCTTCGGCGGCGTGCAGGGCCATGGGGATCAGGAAAAAAAAGAGCGCTATTTTTTTCATGTCATCTCCCTGTTTTCAGAGTCTCTATGGATCTTCGCGTTGTTCGATGGCCGTCCCCGAAGCCCGTGCTCGAGCCCCCGGGGTCCCGCGGATTCGTATTTTTTCAAGATCCTCCAAAACGAAACGCGATGCAGACCCAGGCGACGGCCGGCCTCAAAGCCCGTGATCCGGTTTCCCAGATATTCCTCGATGGTTGCGATGCGCAATGGAATGTCTTTCATGTTTTCTCCTAGGCGCCGCCGCCGCACTTCTTTTCGTCTTCCCAGGGCCATCGCTCGCAACCGTTTTCGGACTTGATTTTGGGAACGATGATCGGCCCGCTTCCGAGCGCTCCTTGCGGCACAAGACCTGGCGCGGCTGGAGCCCGGCCCACGACGGAGAGGGCCTTCGCGAAAACCAATCCCCCCACGCCCAGGAGGGATCCCGAGATGACGGCCCCGAGATCCGGCCCGCCTTCGCGCTTCGCCACGGGCGTCGCCGGTTCGGGCTTCCGGGAGACATCACCGCCCGGCTTTTTCGCATCGCCGCCGGGAGGGTCCTTGGGACCGCCGAACTTTTTGAGCCACTCCGTCAGAAAATGAGAGCCGGCGCCGCCGACGATGAAGACGAAGAGACCGCCGAAGAGATATCCCATGACACCCTTGATCTGGTCCCACGGCGATTGCGATTCCGGCACGCCGGCGGCGGCGCGGAGTGATTGAAGCATGGCGCCATGGTGGTCGTCGTCCAGTTCCGGGAACTTGCCGCGGTTTTCGGCCAACGCATTGATCGCCGCCAGCAGGGCCGGGCGGTGAAAGGTGTCGTTGTTGACGACCATGCCGCCGGCGTTCTCGCGGTTCGAACAGAAGAAGGCGTTGCCGGATTGCCCAGTCGACTGACCCAGAGCTCGGTAGAGGACGGCCAAATGCGATTGCGACCAGGTGATTGGTGAACCGTTGTAAACGTTCTGCAACGCGGAGAACGACAGACCGCCCTTGTCGCGGGCGGCGCAGTCTCCGATCTCGCCGCCCGCCATGGTGCGCATGAGGGTGATCGCGGCCGTTCCCAAATCGGCGACGGTGATTTCCCCCGTCCCCTTGGGGCCTGCGAAGACCGTATTCCCGCCCTCGCTGCGAATGACCGCCGCCACGCGGCCGTCACGATAGGTGACGAGCCCGCGTTGATTCGGATCGGGATGGTCGTCCGGTGACTTGCAGAGGGAGTCCCCCAAATTTTCCTGCCCACGATCTCCACATGTCAGTCCAGACATAAGTCCTCCTTCGTTAATTATTTTCCTCATTCCCCCGTTGATGCGGCGGGAGGCACCATCGACATGGCCGGCGGCGTGTAAGAGGCGATCGGCTCGTGGGAGGCGACGGGTGCCGGCAACGCGGTCGGCGCCGGTGGCGGCGTCGCGGCGGGGACCGCCGGTTTCGGCGCAGGCACGGGCAACTTTTCCGGGACCGGAGCCGCCGGAAGCCTTGGTCCCTCGCCCTTCTGGACCGGGGGCGAGGCCGGAGCCGGCATCGCCGCGGGCGCCAATTTATCCGCCGCCTGCCGCTTGAATGTCGTCAAGCTGACGGGCGTGTGACCGGTCGTGGATGACGAAGCGGCTTTCTTCGATGTCCCCTTGGAGGAACCGGCCAAGGCGGCGCCCACGATCCCGCCCACGGCCAATCCGACGACTCCCGCTGCGATCGCCGGACCGGCCGATGACCCCTGAGCCCCCGTTGTGACGATCGGTTGCGAGGAACGGCCCGCGCTCATCGCGGCCATCATCCCCATGATCTCCTGCCCGGTCTGAGCCTGTCCGGCGGACGCGATGGCGGCGACGCTGGGAACGCTCATGGTAAGGCGCGCATCGAGCGCGTCGAGGACAGGGTCGTTCAAAAGTAAATTCGTTTTTTTCATGTTCAGATGACCTCCGGTTCCGGAATCCCCCCCGATCGGGCCACTTTCTCGACATGGCGGTTTTCCTCGGCGGTCATCCTCTGAACGTATTCCAGCTTGGAGGCCTGCAATTTCGTATCGAGCTTCTCAATTCCGAGTTCGAGCTGCGCGGCGAGCTGCATCTGACGGTCAAGGGAAGCCTGCTGCAACGCAAACCCCTGGGCTTGAATCTGCCCCAAGGCCGTCGTCTTGTTGTTGTCAGACGCGTATTGAAGCGCTTCGGAATAATCGACGGGCTTCCCGTAGGAGACGGTGGCGCTCGACTTGCCTTCGACCAGGGACCCCAACCCGTAACCGAGAGGGCCGCCGAAGAAGCCGCCCAATGCACTTAAAATGCCCATGGTTCCTCCCTGGGAGGGTGTATAGCAACTCAGGTGCCAACACAGGCCAACATATAAGTCACTAGATTTACATAGGTTTCAATCGCGTGTCATTTTGAGATGAGATTATTGCTCGCTCTGCGCAAGCAAATCCTTTGGTCAAATGCACAGTACGGTATACACTGTGCCGATCATGGCTCCCGGGACATGGAAGATCCGGCGGTCTTTGGGCGAAGGCGGGATGGGTTCGGTCTGGTTGGCCGAGACGCCCGAGGGCGAGGGCGTGGCCCTGAAGATCCTCGCCGCGGACCCCGAATCCTTGGCGCGCGAGTTTTCGATCCTCTCGCGGCTCCGTCATCCTCACATCGTCGCGGTCCGGGGCTTCAGTCCGACGACTCTCGCAATCACCGGCCGAGAGGAAGGGCCTTGTCTGTGGATGGACTATTTCGAGGGGCGCCCCGTTCTCGAGGCCTCGAGAAATGCGGCCCCCGAAGCGATCCTGCAAAACTTCGAACAGGCCTTGGAAGCCCTCGACTATCTCCACGGGCAGGGGGTCGTGCACGGCGACCTTTCCCCGGGCAATCTTCTCGTCGACGTCCACGGCCAATTGAAACTCCTGGACTTTGGTCTTTCGTCGCCTCTCCTGCGCGCCGATACGCGCGCCCCCCGGGCCGCGACGATCCCCTATGCGGCGCCCGAACGCCTGATGGGAAAGACGACGGCCTCCGGCGATCTCTATTCCCTGGGCGTCGTCTTCTATGAATCGCTGGCTGGCGTTCATCCAAGGGGCGGCGCCCGGCATTTGCGCGATCTCGTCGAGCGACCCGTGACTCCCCTGGAGGAAGCCCGTCCGTCGCTCGCCAAGACGCACGGCCTCGCCGCGCGCGTCATCGACCGGCTCCTCGAAACCGACCCGGCGCACCGCTTCGCCTCGGCGGGCGACGTTCTGCGCGCCTTGAGGGGAGACGACGTCGGCGCCGCGCCCTCCGCGCCACCGGTCGTCCTCAAGACCGTCGGACCGGCCGCCGCCCTCCTTCAAGAGGCGATCCGGCGGCTCGATGGCGGGGGAGAGACGTCCTGGCTCGCCGTGCACGGCCACACCGGCGTCGGCAAGAATCGTTTTCTTCGGGAACTCTCCATCGAGGCGGCGCTCAAAGGTTCATCGGACCGGCTGAAACTCTTTCGCGACCTCCACGCCGCCGGCGACGCGGAACTCGCGCACTTGGAAGAACGGGCCACCCGGCCGCCGGGAGCCCTCGTGGTGCTCCACTGGAACGACGACGGCCTCAGCGAAGGACGCCGTGATTTTCTGCGCTCTCTTCTCCAAGCGCATGCCGGCCGCGATGTCGCCTTGGAGAACCTCGGCCGGGAGGCGGCCCGCGAATTGCTGCTCGCGGCCCTGGGAGAAACACCCACGGAGAAGGCCGTCGATGTCTTCTTCCGGCAAACGGATGGCAACCCGCGCCTCCTCCTCGAAATGGTCTCTTCCTACCGTGACGCATCCGGCCCATCCCGTCCCAAATTGGACGCCTGGCTGAAAGGCCTGCCGCGGCTGCACAACCTCGAATCCATCCTGCGGGAACGGATCACCTCGCTCCCGCCGGACGGGAAACGGATCCTCGAGGTCGTGGCGGCCGCGCACGTTCCCATCGACCCCTTGCGGCTCGAGGCCTTGGAGCCGGATCCGGCGAAAGGCCTCCGGGAACTCGAAGCCCGCGGACTGTTGGTTCACGAGGCGGGGAACGTCCGCCTCTCGGTGCCGTCGCTGGAGGACGCCGCCCTGTTGGCCTTGCCCGCCAACGATCTCCGGACGCTCCATGTCCGCTGGCTTGATGGCATGGCCGCAACACCCGACAGCGACATTCAAAAACTCCATCATGCCCTCGCGCTGAACCGGGAAGATATCATTCTGCGTGGGGCGCGGTCGGCGGTGGAATCCCTGCAGGGCCGGGGCCGGACTGCGGACGCCCTGGATCTCGCCGAACGCGCCCTGAAAATGCTCCATGACCGCGATGAGCGATCGCGCCTCTTGCGTCTGAAGATGAACCTGCTCAACGCCCTGGGCCGCTACGAAGACGCGTTGACCGCCGCTGAAGAATGGAGGGCCCTCGACGCCGCCGATGAGCCCAAGACGCTCCGCACCGTGAAATATTGGCTGAGCACCGGACTGTATCATCAGGCGTCCGGCCGTGGCGACGAAGCGGCCGGCCGGTTCCGCCGTTGCCTCCAAGCCGGCGACGAAGGCGACGTCACCCATCGCCCCTTTCTCACCCGGGCCTGTACCCTGCTCGGCGTCTCCCTCATGCGCGCCAAACATCTCAAAGACGCCGCGGAGCAATTCGAACGGGGATTGAATCTAGCGCCGCCGGCCGGACGGGAACGCGCCGAGATCCTGCGTAACCTGGCGGAATTGGCGGCGGCGGAACGACGTTGGGAGGATGCGGCCTCCTTGAGCGGCGAAGCGGGCCGGCTCTACGAAGCGGCCGGCTATCCGGCCGGCGTCTTCTCCACGCATCTTCAGTGGGGCAATTTCCTCTTGGACCGGGGCGATCTCCCCGCGGCCGGCTCCGCCTACGCCCGTGCCGAGGCCGTCGCGCGCTCCCTGGACCGCCCGCTGGATCTGGCCCTCGTCTGGGCCAACCAATCCCGTCTCGCCCGGATCGAGGGACGCCTGGCCGACGCCCTCGAGAGAATCGCCCGCGCCGAAGACTTCTTCCGGCTGACGGGTCAGGCCGATGACCTCGACGAGGCCTTCAAGCACCACGCGCTGGCCCTCGCGGAAACGGGACGCTTCGCCGATGCGGTGCCGTTTCTGCAACGCCTCCGTTCCCCCGAGCGCGCTCGAGAGGTCCGCGAAGCCTTGGAGTCACCTCCCGCGTGGCCCCCCGCCCGCCTGCGGGCGGTCTATGCATCGCTGCCGCCAGAGCTTCAGGTGCACTTCGTCGAACGCGCCGATTGGAAACGTTTGCAGGGGAGCCATCAACCCGAGGAGAATCCTATGCCACCCGTCACCCTCGCCGGAAAACTCTTGGACGACTTCGCGGACCTGAATCTCACCCTCCTGGAAGAGGAGGACATGGACCGGGTGCTCGGCCGGCTGATGGACGCAGGTCTCAGGCTCGGACGCGCGGAGAACGGGCTCCTGCTGCTCCAGAGCGACTCCGCCGTCGGTCCCCTGCCCGGCTTTTCGATCGCCGTGGCGCGCAACATCGACTCGGCCGTCTTGGAACGCGAGGATTACACCGCCAGCCTCTCCGCCGTCCGCCGCGCCATGAAGACCGGCCAGCCGGTCGTGACCGACAACGCCCTCCAAGACCCCGCCTTCCGCGAGGCCAAGAGCGTGCAGCTGCGGGGCCTGCGTTCGATCCTCGCCCTCCCCATTCCGGGCGACCGCGGACCGGCGGGCGTGCTCTATATGGATCACCGTATGGAGGAGGGACTCTTCCAGGGCGAGCACCTGGCCGCCTTGAAGTTCTTCGCCACCGTCGCCGCCCTGGCCCTTCAGAAAGGACGAATGATCGAGCGGCTCAAAGCCCGCAACACGGAGCTCGCCCGGGAGATCGAGGTCAAGGATTCGGAAATGGGCCAGTTGCAGCGCGAGGTCCTGCGTTCCCGCCAGGTCCTGAAGAAGGAGTACGGGGACATCGTCGGGCAATCGCCCAAGATGCTGAAGGTGCTGTCGCTCGTGGACCGAATCACCGATTCCAAAGTTCCCGTCTGGATCTTCGGCGAATCGGGCACCGGCAAGGAGGCCATCGCCCGCGCCCTCCATTTCAACAGCACGAGGGCGAAGAAGGCCTTCGTCTCCGAAAACTGCAGCGCCCTCCCGGAGGCCTTGTTGGAAAGCGAGCTCTTCGGACACAAGAAAGGCGCCTTCACCCACGCCGTCGCGGACAAGAAAGGACTCCTGCAACACGCCGACGGGGGCACGATCTTCCTGGACGAGATCGCCGACATGAGCCTTTCGCTGCAAGCCAAGCTCCTGCGTTTCCTGCAAGAGGGCGACATACGGCCGATCGGATCGACGCAAGTGGTGAAAGTCGACGCCCGCGTCGTTTCGGCTTCCAACAAGGACCTGGCTCAACTGGTCAAGGAGGGAAAATTCCGGGAAGACCTTTTCTTCCGGCTGAACGGCGTCACCGTCGCCCTTCCGCCGCTGCGCGAGCGGCGCGAGGACATCCCTCTCCTGTCCGATCATTTTTTGAAAAAGATCGCCGAGCGCGAGGGCAAGAAACAGCTCCACGTCGCGCCCGAGACCATGAAGCTTTTTTTGAGGTTCGACTGGCCCGGCAACATCCGGGAGTTGCAGAATACCTTGGAGACGGCCGCGTTGTTCGCGGAGCGGAGCCTCATCACGCCTGATTCCCTCGAATTCAAGCCAGCGCTCCGTCGATCCCCCGCGGCAGGACCCATTCCGGTCAAGGCGGGTGAGCCATCCGGCGAAGGCCCCGGGGAAGCCATCGACGTCGAATTGGAACGGATCCTCCGGGCGATCCGCGACGAGAGTTTCAACCGAACGAACGCCGCCAAGGCCCTCGGCATGAGCCGCAGGAATCTCTACGTGAAGCTGGAGAAGTTCGGCGTGCCGCGCGACGACCGCGCCCTGCGTGATTTCGTGGACCGCTACGTGCGCTGAGCCGTGGAGCTAGAGCGGTGGTCGGACCATCTGCGAATTCCGGCGGGTCCGGTCCTGAAGGGTGAGCTTCGTCGAGAAGGTACCGAGATAGCGGCGCCGGGGGTCGTTCAAGAAGGCCGTCACGTCCGCCGGAGGCGTCTCACGGGTGCCGTCCGGTTTGAGGGCTCCCTGATAGGCGTAAACGTCAATCAGCCCGTCGGGGACGGAGAGATCCCGGAATTCCATATTATAACCGCAGCCTTCCACCTCGCAATTCTGCGTCTTCGCATCAACCGCCTGAAAGCGGGACGCATCGCCTCCCTCCGGCTTCAAGACCAGTCTGATGGTGATGCCCGGAGGCGCATCCACCCAGGCCATTCCCGTGATCACTTGAGTGCTCATCACGTATTGCTCGACGTCCAAATGAAGCGTGAAGGGACCGGCGGACGCCTCCGTGAGCGAAGCGGGCGCGACCTTGGAAAGCTCCAACCAAGGGCCGTCGCCGTAAAAGGCCCGCCAATCCCTCACCAACTCGGGATCCTGGACGCTCGCCTCATCCGGCTTCGGCGCGAACCCCCCATCGCTTGAAGCGATCTGCGGGTCGGCCTCGGCGGCGGGCGCCTCCGGCGCCTCGGCGCGCGAAACAGTCCCGGCATCGGCGGATTCCTTGACACCGGCCGGGTTCGCGGGAGATCCCGCCGGACTCATGGACGGAAGGCAGGCCGACAGGAAGAAAAGGGCCAGGGGACCCAGAATGAAGCGCCGGAAAGACATGGTTTTTTTCATTATCGGCCGGAAAGCCTCCAGAAGTTACCCCACCGGTCATTCTTCTTGCAAGGATGCCGGAAATCCTTAAAGTAATCGGGGTGATCCTCTACCCCGCCATCGACATTCTGGACGGCAAATGCGTCCGCCTGAAGCAGGGGCGCTTCGAAGACGCCACGGTTTACTTCGACGATCCTCTCGACGCGGCCCAAAAGTGGGCGGACGCCGGGGCCCAGTGGCTGCACGTGGTCGACTTGAACGGGGCCAAGGAAGGAAAGCCCGTCAACGTGGGGCCAATCGAAAAGATCATGACCTCGATCGATCTGCCGGTCCAGATCGGCGGCGGCATCCGCACACAGGACACGGCGGAGATCTTCCTCACCATGGGCGCGGGGCGCGTCATCATCGGCAGCGCGGCGGTCGAGGACCCGGACCTGGTGGAGATCCTGTGCGTGAAATACGAAGACCGCATCGGGGTCTCCCTGGACGCCAAGGACGGACGCGTCGCCATCCACGGCTGGCAGGACGTGAGCGACAAGGACGCGGTCGCCATCGCCCAGCAGTTCGAGGGCATGGGCCTGCAGCACCTCGTGTATACGGACATCACCAAGGACGGCATGATGACGGGTCCCAACTGGGAGGGCTTGAAGAAGATGATCGACTCCGTGGGCGTCCACATCATCGCCTCCGGCGGCCTTTCAAGCCTGGACGACGTGAAAAAAGCGAAGGAGCTCGGAGCCGGCGGTTGCATTCTGGGGCGGGCGTTGTACGAAGGGACGATCGACCTCAAGCAGGCGTTGACCTTATGCTAGCCAAGAGAGTGATTCCATGCCTCGACGTCGCCGACGGGCGCGTCGTGAAGGGCACCAAGTTCGTGAACCTCCGCGACGCGGGCGACCCCGTCCTCGTCGCCGAGGAATACGATCACCAGGGCGCGGACGAGCTGGTCTTCCTGGACATCACCGCCTCGCACGAGAAGCGGAAGATCATCCTGGACGTCGTGGCCAAAACCGCCGAGCGGGTTTTCATGCCGCTCACGGTCGGCGGCGGCATCCGCAGCCTCCAGGAGATCCGCGACCTTCTGAACGCCGGGGCCGACAAGGTTTCCATCAATACCGCGGCGGTGGCGGACCCCGAGTTCGTGAAGAAGGCGTCGGAGAAATTCGGTTCGCAGTGCATCGTCGTGGCGATCGACGCGAAACACGCCGTGTCGAATGGGAAAAAACTGCCGAAGAAATGGACCGTGTTCACCCATGGGGGCCGCAAGGAAACCAAACTCGATGCGATCGCTTGGGCGAAAAAGATGGAAAAGATGGGCGCCGGCGAAATCCTCTTGACCAGCATGGACCGCGACGGCACCAAGGACGGCTATGACTTGGAGCTCACCGCGGCGGTCTCGAAGGCCGTCACCATCCCGGTCATCGCCTCCGGCGGGGCGGGGCATCCGCATCACATCTTGGAGGCATTGACGAAGGGCGAGGCGGCCGCGGCGCTCGCGGCGTCGATTTTCCACTATCGCGAATTCACACTCTCGGAGACAAAGGAGTATCTATGGCAACACGATGTGCCGGTAAGGTTGTAATCGTCATCACCGCTGTCTTGTCCCTGATCGGGGCAGAAAGGATCGCCATGTCCGCCTCCAAATTCACGGAACCCAAGGCGCCGCTCGCCGACGTCGAAAAACACACGAAGGCCGTCATCAAGACCTCCAAGGGCGACATCACCGTCGAACTTTACCCCAAGGAGGCCCCTCTCTCCGTCACCAATTTCGTCCAGCTCGCCAAGGGGGGCTTCTATGACGGGCTGACGTTCCATCGCGTGGTCCCGAACTTCGTCGTTCAGGGCGGCGACCCCGAGGGCACGGGACGCGGCGGGCCGGGGTATACGATTCCGGCCGAGCTGAAAAACAACCCGCACAAACACGTCGAAGGGGCGCTCGCCTGGGCGCGCCTGGGCGACGAGGTGAATCCGGAAAAACGTTCGAGCGGCAGTCAGTTCTACATCACCCTCGCGCCGACGCCGTTCCTGGACAACGGCTACACGGTCTTCGGCAAGACGACGGCCGGCATGGACGTGGTCAAGAAGATCGCCGTCGGCGACAAGATCGTTAAAATCGAAATCCAATGATCATTGACCAACTGAAATTTGATGAAAATGGTCTGATTTCGGCCATCATCCAGGACGAGAAGACGAACGAGGTCCTCATGTTCGCCTTCATGAACCGCGAGGCGGTCGAGAGGACGCTTCAGGGCCCCTACGTCGCCTTCTGGTCGCGCTCGCGCAAGAAACTCTGGATCAAGGGCGAGGAATCCGGGCACACGCAGACCGTCAAGGGCGTCTACTTCGACTGCGATGCGGACGCCCTCTTGATCAAGGTGGAACAAAAGGTGGCCGCCTGCCACGAGGGTTACCGGAGCTGCTTTTTCCGGAAAATCGAGGGGGACAGAGCAAGCATCGTCGCCGAACGGATCTTCGATCCTAAACAGGCGTATACGAAAAAATAATGGATTGCCTCTTCTGCAAGATCATCGCGAAGGAGATCCCGTCGAAGACGGTCTATGAAGATGATCTCTGCTTCGCCTTCCGGGACATCAACCCCCAGGCGCCCACGCATATCCTGATCTTGCCGCGTAAACACTTCGCGAAGATCAACGACATGGAGGCGGGCGACAAGGAGTTGGTTGGCCATCTCCACTGGGCGGCGAAGGAGATCGCGAAGAAGGAAGGACTGAAAGACTTTCGGCTGGTCGTCAACAACGGGGAGTCCGCGGGCCAGAGCGTCTGGCACCTGCACCTGCATCTCTTGTCGGGACGTTTGTTTTCGTGGCCGCCGGGCTAGCGGGATATCCAATACCGGAAGGCATACACCAGCGCGAGACCCACAGCCGAGGCCCCGAGGAAATACAGGAACGGCACCCACCACCGCGCCTTGCCCTTGAACTTCTTGGGTTGCATGGGCGCCAGCCACCACGGCACGTACGGCGACTGGCCTCCCGCCTCGTCGTAGTCCGTCCCCATCCCCTTCCTTTTCTTCTTCCCGAGAAAGAGGCCTCCGAGATCCACGCCCGGCATCCCCTGGGCCTCGCCCCCGCGCCGCTCCACGGCGCCCAGATCACCGCGCGCCTGCGCCTTCAGGTTGATGTCCAGCTTCTCGGCGATCAACTGCTCGGTGCGCGCCGAGAGGGCGATGCCCTGGCTCACGTCCCTCGTCCCCTCGCGGATCGCTTGGCCCTTCATCTGCTCCGGAGTCCGATAGGCTTCGGCGATTGGGTTTTTCGTTTTATCGACCATGTCCGGATTCACGATCCGGTGGGAAAGCGAGAGGTAGGAGAATTCCTCGCCGCCGAGCTTTTCGGCGATTTGGGCCAGCATTTCCTTGCCCAGGACGTTGCCGGGTTGCTGCTCGGACATGGTCTTGAGGAGGTCCTGCCCCGCAATCTGCAACCGCGCGAACTTGTCGGTCTTGCCGTCCAGGAACTTCATGTCGGAGACGAGGAACAACACCGGCGCCTTTTCCCCCTTGGCCGCCTGTTCCTTGTGCATGTCCTCGAAGAGCCCCCGGAAGACGAGCATCTCGACGTCGCCCGTCTTGACCTTCTTCTCCAAGGTGAACGGGAGAAATTTTTGGAAGAACTCCACCCAGGCCTTTTCCGACTTGGACAGGAACTTGAACTGGCCCGCCGCCAGTTTCTCGCCGACGGGGATCCCGCCCTCGAAGTGGGCCATGAAGATCCGCTCGAAGACGCTCAGTTCCTCCTTGGTCAGGCTGGACAGCATTTCCCGGAGTTGGGCGGCGTTCTGCGCGGCCTGAGCGGGATGGGCCGTTCCGGCGCGCGCGGCTTCCTCCGTCCCGCGCGACGGGACGGCGATCATCCGCCCGTCCCGGATCACGCGCATCACGTCGTCGGAGGCCGGACGCGCCCCGGGCTCCGTACGATCGCCCATGGCCGCCACCTCATGGGCCCGGCCGGGGCGGAAGATGATGAACCGGCGCATGTCCGCCAATTGGTCGGTGGGAGAACGGCGGGCCTCATAGGCATCCGAGGGACGGGGCGACAGCGGGAGGGCCCTGGCGAGATCGACATAAGGCTCCGCCACATGAAGGGCTTCACCCATGGCCCGATCGGCGTTGTGCAGGGCGTTGCCGACGCTCTCGGGAATCCGCGGTGTTGTAGGAGGTCCGGCCATAACAATCAAAACTGAATCATATCGGTATCTTAGGAATTATAGTCGAAATCTCTGCCAACGGACACCCCATAATTATCGATGGGATTGACGGTTCCAGTTCTCTTGAATACCAAGGGAACCCCTGTGCCCGCGCCTCTGGAACATCTCGCCGATCAAATCCGGTCCGGGGCCCGGGCCCTGACCTTGAGCGGTCTCGTGGGCTCCTCGAAGGCCTACGTCCTCTCGCGGCTCCTCACCTCCGGCGCCGGGCGCTGTTTCATCTACCTCGCTCCGCGCGCGCGGGAGGCGGCGCGGTTCCTCAAAGACCTTGAGTTCTTTCTAGGGGATTTTGCCGAGGGCGAGACCTTCTTTTTTCCCCCGCACGACGCCCTGCCCTTCACGCCGCTGTCGCCCCACGTCCAGATCACCTGCGAGCGACTCAGAACGCTCCAGGCCTTCACGCGGAAGGCGCCTCCCCTCTTCACGGCGACAACGGTCCCGGCTGTCCTCACCCCCCTTCTGCCCAAGCCGGTCTTGGAGACGCCTCTCGCGATCAAGACCGGAGAAGACTTGGATCGCGACGAATTTCTCGAGAACCTGGCCGCCTGGGGCTATCAGAACGTCCCGCTCGCCGTCGATCCCGGCAACGTCGCCGTCCGCGGGGCGATCGTCGACGTCTTTCACCCCCTCCATCCCTATCCGCTCCGGATCGAATGGATGGGCGACACGGTGGAGTCCATCCGCGCCTTTGACGCCAAGACCCAGCGGTCTCTGGAGGGGCAAGGCGCCTTGACGGCGGCCTCCCTCATCCCCGTCCGCGAGGTCGTCCTGAACGACAAGACCGCCGCGACGTTCGCCGAAAAGGCGCGAAGGACGGCCGAGGACCGCGACCTGTCCCGCTCCCATTGGGCGGGACCCCTGGAAAAGGTCCGGGAGGGCATTCCGTTCGCGGGGATCGAGACGTATCTCCCTCTCTTCTATGACCGCCCGACGTCCTTCTGGGATTGGCTGCCCGAGGACGCCGTCATCCTCGCCGACGATTTCGCCGCCCTCGAGGCGGTGATCGAAGAACACGCGGACGAGGTGAAGACCCTGGTGGCCGGCAAGGAAACCCTCATGCGCCCCGAAGACGTCTTGCTGACGGGCGCCTTTCGCGAGGGAATCGCTCAAAGAACGAGAATCACGCTCGGCTCCGTGTCTTCGAGGCCTGCGGAGGAAATCGCCTTCCAGGCAGAATCCCACGACGAGGTCCGCCGGGAGATCGAGAGGAGCAGGAAGGGCGTCGAGCCCCTGGCCCCTCTTGCCAAGCGCATCCAGAATTGGGCTCTGACCGACCGCGTCTTTCTGGTCGCCGGCTCCGTGCCCCAGGCCGAGCGCCTGCGCGACCTCCTCCTCCATTACCTGCCGCACCTGGGAGAGGTCTCGACCTCACGTTTCATCGAGGCCGCGGCGCCCGAGGCGAGCGTCACCCTCCTCTCCGGCGACCTGAGGGCGGGCTTCCGGCTCCCCTCCGAACGGATCACGATCCTGACCGACGAGGAGATCTTCGGCCCCAAGGTCCGCAAGCCCGCCCGCGAGGGTAAGGGCGGCCTCGACCTCTCCGCCTTCGCGGAGCTGAAGACCGGCGACCCCGTCGTCCACAAGGAACACGGGATCGGGCTCTACCGGGGACTCATACCGATGGAGATTGAGGGGGCCCGGAACGACTTCCTCACGATCGAATACCGGGACGGCGACAGGCTTTACGTGCCCGTCTACCGGATGAACCTGGTCCAGCGCTACACGGGTGCGGACGGAAAACCTCCCAGGCTCGACAAGATGGGAGGGGCCTCCTGGGCGAAGATCCGGGCCAAGTCGGAGAAGGTCATCAAGGAGCTAGCGGGCGATCTCTTGAACCTCTATGCCGCGCGCACGGCGGGCCACAAGCCGCCCTTCCCCCCGCCCAACGAACTCTTCGAGGCCTTCGAGGCCTCCTTCCCCTACGAAGAGACTCCAGATCAAGACCGGGCGATCGCCGAGGTCTTAGATGATATGCAGAAGGACAAGCCCATGGACCGGCTCGTGTTGGGGGACGTCGGCTATGGCAAGACCGAGGTCGCCCTCCGCGCGGCGTTTTTGGCCGTCCTCGACGGGCGGCAGGTGGCCTTCTTGGTGCCGACGACGCTCTTGGCCTTCCAGCACTACGAACGCTTCTTGGAGCGCTTCAAGGACTATCCGGTCGCGATCGACATGATCTCGCGGTTCCGGTCGCCCGCCGAGCAGAAGGAGACCGTCAAAAGGCTCGCCCAGGGCGAGGTCGACGTCGTCGTCGGGACGCACCGCCTCCTCCAACCGGACGTCTCCTTCAAGAACCTGGGCCTCCTCATCATGGACGAGGAGCACCGCTTCGGCGTCGAGCAAAAGGAAAAGATCAAGAGACTGAAAAAGAACGTGGACGTGCTCGCCCTCTCCGCGACGCCGATCCCCCGCACCTTGTACATGTCGCTCGTCGGCATCCGGCCCATCAGCGTCATCGAAACCCCGCCCACCGACCGGCTCTCCATCCGCACCTTCGTCATGCCGTTCGAAGAGGAGGTCGTTCGCGAGGCGATCGTTCGAGAGCTCAAGCGCGGCGGCCAGGTCTTCTACGTCTACAACGAGGTGGCGACGATCGGACGGATGAAGGAGAGGCTGGAGAGGGTCATTCCAGAGGCCCGGATCGGTGTCGGCCACGGCCAGATGGACGAGGACGCGCTCGAGCAGGTGATGGTCCGGTTCTTCCACGGGGAATTCGACTTGCTGCTCTGCACGACCATCATCGAATCCGGCATCGACATCCCGACGGCGAACACCATCTTGATCCACGACGCCGACCACTTTGGCCTCGCCCAGATCTACCAGCTCCGCGGACGCGTCGGCCGCGGCGGCCACCGCGCGTACGCCTATCTGCTCGTCGAGGAAGGCAAGAAACTCACGCCGGAGGCGACGAAGCGGCTCTCCGTCCTGCAGCGCTTCTCGGAGCTGGGCGTCGGCTACAAGATGGCGTCCTACGACCTGGAGATCCGCGGGGCGGGAAATCTCCTGGGGTCGAGCCAGTCCGGCCAGATGGCGGCGATCGGCTACGATCTCTACACGGAGCTCTTGGAAAAGGCCGTCCACGAGCTGAAGGGCGAGCACGTCCTGGAGGAGATCGACCCCGAGCTCCACTTCGCGGTCCCGGCGTACCTCTCGGAGGACTACATCCCCGACCCGCCGGTCCGCCTCGAGACCTACCGCCGGCTGTCGTCCCTCTCCGACGAGCTGGAGGCGGACATCGTCCGTGAAGAAATGAGGGACCGCTTCGGCGAGCCGCCGGCGGAGGCCGAAAACCTCCTGGAGCTCTCGGGTCTCAAGGTCCACGCGAAGCGTCTCCGCATCAAGCAGGTCCGCGCGGACGCGAAGCACTTCGTCTTCGCCTTCGACCCGTCCTCGCCCTTAAACCCCGACCTCCTCATGCAGCGGATCACCCAATCCCCCAAGCGCTACCGGCTGACGCCGGACTTTCGGTTCATCGTCACCCACGGCCTGGAGAAACCCGCCGAGGCGCTGGCGGCGGCCAAGAAATTTCTGCGGGAATTGACGCTTCACCTCTCATGACATTAGATGCTCCCGACATGAAGCTCCGCCATCTCATCCTGTTGCTCCTGCTGCTCGCGGGCTGCTCAAAACCCGCTGGTCCCGTGGTCGTCGCGACCGTCGACGGAGAGCCAATCCTGGCGGAGGATCTTCAAAGGGTGCTGGCCGAACAGGCCGACGACTACGGGCCGGACGTCCTGGCCGATCCCGAAGGGAAGACAGTCGTCAAAAAGACGCTCTTGAACGGCCTCATCCAGGAAAAGGTCCTCCTCCAGACGGCCCGCGAGAAAGGCATCTCCCTGACCCCCGAGGAGCAAGAAAAGTTGTCCGCGGAGGCCCAGTCCGGCTACCGCGAGGGCGAGTTCGAAAAAATTCTTGAAGAGAAAAAGGTCCGCCGGGAGGATTGGGCGAAACGGAGGGAAAACAAGAAAATCATCGACAAGCTGATCGAACAGGAAGTCACCGCGCCGCTCAAACCCACGGAACGCGAGATCGAGGACTATTACAAGAAGTACCGCTCGGTCTTCAGGCTCCCGGACCGCATCCGCTGCCGTCACATCGTCACCAACAAGAAGGACAAGGCCGAAAAGATCCGCTCCCTCCTGGAGAAGGGCGAAAACTTCGCAAGCGTCGCCCAGAAATATTCGGAGAGTCCGGACCGGGAGAACGGCGGCGACCTGGGCTACGTCTCGCGCGGTCAGTACCCGGAAATCTTCGAACAGGCGTGCTTCACGCTGGCCACGGGGCAGACCAGCGACGTGATCCAGTCGGAGTACGGCTATCATATCTTCCGCGTCACCGACAAACAGCCCAGCCGCCAGCAGCCCCTCCCCGAGGTGTCGGCGGAGGTCGAACGCCGCATCAAAGAGGAAAAGGCCGGCCCCGCCCTCAAGGACTGGTTTGACCAGCTTTACCGCAACAAGAAAATTACGATTGACGACAAGGCTCTCAAAGAGGTCTCTCTAGGGGTCCAATAGCCATATGAGAACATCCATCTTCCTGATTTTGCTTGCCGTTTCGGCACTTGCCTCCGGGCGGGCCGCCGCCGAAATCGTCGACCGGGTCGTGGCGGTCGTGGGCAGCGACATCATCACCCTCTCGGACGTGAAAAAGTTTTCGGCCCAGCGGTCGGCCAATCCCCGGCTCGCCGAGGGCATGGCGGGGGCTCCTGCCGCCTCCAAGGACCCCCTCGAGGCCCTGATCCGGGAAAAACTCCTCAAGCTCGAGATGGAACGCCTGGGGGTCGCCGCCACCGACGGCGAAATCGACGCCGCGGTGAACGACGTCGTCACTCGGAACGGCATCACGCTCGATATCTTGAAGTCCGAACTCTCCCGAAAAGGCACGCCGTTCGAAAAATACAAAAAGGATCTGGGCGATCAGATCCGCCAGATGAAGTTCCTGAGCCAGGTCATCTTTCCGCGCATCAAGATCTCGGAGGACGACGTCGCGCGCAAGGCGGGTGCGAAGCCGAGCGACGAGGCCCGCATCCGCGCGCGGATGGAACTCCTCCAGGCCCGGTCGTCGGAAGAGCTCGTCAAGTACCTCGATGAGGCGCGCTCCAAGACCTTCGTCGAAATCAAACAATGAAACGGCCCTTGATCGGCGTCACTTTGGGCGACCCGAAGGGCATCGGTCCCGAGGTCGTGCGCAAGGCCCTCGCTTCCAAGGCCGTCCGCCGGGTTTGCGATGTCCTCCTCTTCGGCGACACGGCCTACTATGACTGGAAGCGCGCGCGGAAATTGACGGACGTCCAGTGCGGACGCATGTCCGGGTATTACGTGGAGGAGGCGGCGCGCGCGGCGCTGCGCGGCAGCGTGGACGCGATCGCCACGGCCCCCATCTCCAAGGAGAACCTCAATGCGGGCGGCTACCGGTACCCCGGCCACACGGAATTCCTGGCCCATCTTTCCCACGTGCGGGAGGTGCGCATGATGATGGCGGGGCCAAGCCTCAAAGTGGTCCTGGTCACGATCCACGAGCCCCTCGCGAAGGTCGCTGGCATACTGAGTGCCGGCGGCATTTTCAAGACGATCGAGATCACGCAGGCCTCGCTTCGGGGCCGGTTCGGGGTCCATAGGCCGCGCATCGCCGTCGCGGCCCTCAATCCCCACGCGGGCGAGGCCGGGATGTTCGGCGACGAAGAGCGGCGCGTGATCCTTCCGGCCGTGAAAAAAGCCCTGTCTCAAGGTTGGAACATCACCGGCCCCCTCTCCGCAGACACCGTCTACCACCGGGCGGTGAAGGGCGAGTTCGATTGCGTGGTCTCAATGTACCACGACCAGGGGCTAATCCCGCTCAAGCTGCTTCATTTCGAAGACGCGGTGAATATCACGTTGGGCCTCCCGTTCGTCCGGACGAGCGTGGACCATGGAACGGCATTCGACATCGCCGGGAAGAACGTCGCGGATCCGTCGAGCATGATCGCGGCCATTTTAACGGCGGCCAAGATGGCCAAGGGGAGACAATGATAAAATTCGGCACCGATGGGTGGCGGGCGATCATTGGGGACGAGTTTACGTTCGAGAACGTCGAGCGCGTGGTCCAGGCGTACACCGATGTCGCCGCCGCGCCGAAAGGCGCAGCGATCTATGTCGGACACGACCGCCGCTTCCTCTCCCGCGAATTCGCCGAGCGCGCGGCCGGGGTCTTGGCGGCCAACGGTTTCACCGTCCACCTCTCCAAGGATTACTGCCCCACGCCCTGCATCTCCGTCATGACGAAGAACTTGAAGGCCTCGGGGGGGGTCGTCATCACGGCGAGCCACAACCCCGCCCCGTGGAACGGGGTCAAATTCAAGGAGTCCTACGGCGGCTCCGCCTCGCCCGAGTTCACGGCCAAGGTGGAAAAGAGGCTTTCCGAAGGCGTTTCGGTCAAGAGAACCGGCGACGGGAGGATACTCTCCTTTGACCCCCAGGACGCCTACGTGAAGGCCCTCCGCGAGCGCGTCGACGTCAAGGCGATCGCAAGATCCAACTGGAAGGTCGCCTATGACCCCCTCTTCGGGGCCGGCGGGGGTTTTCTCGGAAAGGTCCTCGAACGGCCGGTCCATGAAATCCACGGCGAAGAGAACCCTGCCTTCGGCGGTCTCAATCCCGAACCGATCGGCAAGAACCTGGGCGCTTTGACGGCCCTCGTGCCGGGGGAAGGATTCGACGTGGGGCTCGCGACCGACGGCGACGCCGACCGGATCGGCGCGGTGGACGAGACCGGAATCTTCGTCACGCCGCAGCAGATCTTCGCACTTCTGCTAGGGCGCCTGATCGAGCGGGGCGAACGGGGCGACGTGGTCAAGACGGTTTCCACGACGGGCATGATCGACGCCATCGCCGCCCGGCACGGCCTCAAAGTCCACGAGACGCCGATCGGGTTCAAACACATCTGCGCCAAGTTTCTCGAAACGACGCCCCTGATCGGCGGAGAGGAATCGGGCGGCATCGGCATCCCCTCCCACGTTTACGAACGGGACGGCCTCCTCTGCGGGCTGATGCTCCTGGAGATCATGTCGGCCAAGAACAAAAGGCTCGGGGAGATTCTCAAGGGCTTGGAGCGGGAAATCGGCCCTTTTCACTTCGTGCGGGAGGACGTTCACCTCTCCGACGAACAAAGGACCCAGGTTGAGGATGCTATGACGAAGGACGCGCGGGGGAGCCTCGCCGGCCTGAAGATCCGGGGGGTCAACCGGCTGGACGGAACGAAGTATCTCTTGGAGACCGGCTCCTGGCTCCTCCTCCGCCTCTCCGGTACGGAGCCCCTTCTCCGGATCTACGCCGAGACCCACTCCCCCCAGCAGACCCGCGACCTGATTCGGGAAGGCCGCCTCCTCCTGGGTCTCGCCTAGAAAATATCCCAAACCCCGCGGGCGTCCTTTCATTCCAACAAGGTCAGCAGGGCCATGATGCCCACCCCCAGCAGGATGAGTCCGAATTGGGCGATCGAACTCGAGAGCCGCTCCTCGTGGTGGAGTTCGGGAACGAGGTCCGATCCGGCGATGTAGAGAAACCCGCCGGCGGTGACCGGAAGCATCGCCTGGACGAGATTTCCGAAGTAAGGACCAACGGCCAGGACGAGGATCGTTCCCAAAACGGCGACCAGCCCGGAGAGGAAATTGAAAAGAATCACCCTCCGGATCGGAAGGCCGCCGTGCGCAAGCACTCCCGTGTCCCCGATCTCCTGGGGAATTTCGTGAAGGATGACCGCGACGGTGGTCGTGACGCCGATCGGAAGGCTCACCAGGTAACTCGCGCCGATCAGGGCGCCGTCGATGAAGTTATGGAGGGCGTCGCTGACCAGGTTGATGGCCACGACCGGATGGACGTGACGGTCGGAAACCGGGACGTGGCAGTGGCGCCAGCGAAGGACCTTTTCGAGGACGAAGAAGATCAGAATGCCTGCGATGACGAGCAGCGAGTCGGAGAGCGACGGCCCGTTTCTCGCGAAGGATTCGGGAAGAAGATGGATCAAGGCGTCTCCGAACAGTCCGCCGGCGGCGAAGCTCACCAAATAAAGCGTGATCCTTTGAACCCGGTCCTGCCGGACGGTCAGCGCCATGACGCCCACGAGCGATACGAGGCTCACCGCGGAGACGCTGAGAAGACTCGCAATCCAGATGGTCACGCCGCCCTCCTGTAGAACCAATTCTTCGCAAGTTCCGTCACAGCGACGTAAAGCAGCGTGATCCCGACGAGCGCGCCCACGACCGCGCCCGGCATGGCCGTAAATCCGAAGAACCCCGCGAGGGGGAGATAAGGAAGCGCCAAGGCGACGGGGACGGTGCCCAAGGTCAAGAGAAGCATCAACCGACCGGGCCGGCTGCGGAAAAAAGGCCGCCGGGTCCGGACGATGAAGGCGACGACAAGTTCGGTGAGAAGAGACTCGACGAACCACCCCGTTCGAAACAATTCGGGACCTGCGCGAAAGATCCCGAGAAGGGCGCCGAAGGTCAGAAAGTCGAAGACGGAACTCAGGACGCCGAATTCGACCATGAAGGCGCCGATGAACCGAATGTTCCAACGCCTGGGCCGGTCGACCAGCTCCGGATCGACGCTGTCGTCAGCGATGCCGAAGGCCGGGATGTCCGAAAGGAAATTGTTGAGAAGGATCTGGCCCGCCAGGAGGGGAAGAAAGGGGAGAAACATCGAGGCCACCGCCATGCTGACCATGTTGCCGAGGTTCGCGCTCATGGTCGTCAACACGTACTTGAGCGTGTTGGCGAAGGTCTTTCTCCCCTCCTCGATTCCGCGCCGGATGACGTCCAAATGGCGTTCCAAGAGGACGAAGTCCGCCGCCTCTTTGGCCACGTCCACGGCCTCCTCCACCGACAGGCTGGTATCCGCCGCGTGCATCGCGGGGGCGTCGTTCACGCCGTCGCCCAGCAGGCCCACGACGTGGCTCATTTTTTTGAGCGCGAGGATGATTCTTTCCTTTTGATTCGGGTCCACTTCGACGAACAAATCGGTTTTTTCGGCGGCCTGGCGAAGGGCGTCGTCGTGCATCTCCTTGATCTGGCGGCCCGTGAGGACGCGGTCGGTCCGCAAGCCGACCATCGCCGCGACGTGTTGCGAGACCGGCCGGTTGTCGCCGGTGATCAGCTTGACGGCGACGCCGAGCCCCGCGAGATCGGCGATGGCCTCCGGGACGCCGTCCTTGGGGCGGTCGAGGAAGGTCAAGAAACCCATGAAATCGAGGTCGCGCTCGTCGTCCCGGCCATAGGAGGACTTTTCGGGGATCTTTCGCGCGGCGACGGCGAGCACTCGGACGCCCTGGCCGCTCCACTCCTGAAACCTTCTCTCCAAATCGGCCCGACGTCCGGCGTCCAGCGGCGTTCCGTCCGCGAGCCGCAAGCAGGTCTCCACCACGGACTCGAACGCCCCCTTGGTGATGAGACGGATGACGCCGGATTCGCGCACGATCACGCTGAGGCGTCTGCGGATGAAGTCGTAGGGGATCTCGGCGATCTTTTTGACGAGGCTCAAGTCCGGGGACGAAGCCTGAAGGATGGCGTCGTCGAGCGGATTGGCGAGCCCCGTCTGCAGGGCGGCGTTCCAGGCGGCGAGCCGCAGGATTTCAGGAGAAGATTTTCCGGACTCGTCGTAGGCGCCCTCGACCTTCACGACTCCCTCGGTGAGCGTGCCCGTCTTGTCGGTGCAGAGAACGTCCATGCTGCCGAGGTTCTCGATGGCGTTCAGGTGCCTGACGAGAACGCCGTGACGCGCCATCATCTGCGCGCCTCTCGCCAGGTTGATGCTCAGGATGGCGGGCAGGAGTTCGGGGCTCAGGCCGACGGCGAGGGCGACGGAAAAAAGCAGGGTCTCGACGGGCGGGCGCCCCAGGAGCATGTTCACGGCGAAGATCACGAGCACCATCACGAACATGGTGCTCGTGAGGAGGTATCCGAACCTTCGGATCCCCTTCTCAAAATCGGTCTCGGGGGGGCGGAGAGCCAGGCGATGGGCGATCGCCCCGAATTGGGTCGCGCGCCCCGTGGCGACGACGAGGCATCGCGCCGTGCCGCTCCGCGCGTTCGTCCCGAGAAAGACGCAGTTGCTGCGCTCGACAAGCTCCGCTTGGGAATCGACGGTTCCGGCCTTCTTCTCCACGGGAAAGCTCTCGCCGGTCAACACGGCTTCGTTCACGAAGAAATCGGTCGCCTCCAACACCACGCCGTCCCCGGGGACCAGGCTTCCGGCGGACAGAAGAACGATGTCCCCCGGAACGATCTCCCGGACCGGAATCATGACCGCGCGCCCGTCCCTCAATGCGCTCGCCCGCGTCCGTATTCGGTCCTGCAGCTCGGCCGCCGCCACCTGGGCGCCATACTCCCGGGAATAGCCGATGCCGACGCTGACCAGGACGATCGCGAACACGATCGCGGAGTCGATCCATTCGCCGGTGGCCACCGAGACCCCCGCGGCGAACAGAAGCAGCAGCAGGAGGGGGTTTCGGAGCTGGTCGGTGAAGGCGCGCAACCGGGACAAGGGGCGATGCTCTTTCAGCTCGTTCGCACCCACCTCGTTCAGCCGCCTCGCCGCCTCGTCCGACGAAAGGCCGTCGCGGCTCGACCGAAGCTGGCGCAACAGCTCGCCGCCGTCGTGGCTCCAATAGGACTCCGGACCGGCTTGCCGGGCTTCTTTGGAGCGGGTCATCGCCCTAAAATAGCCGCGGCGGCCCTCGAAACCAAGAGGCGAATCGGGTCGACGACCTGGCGCAGGGCGGGCCTTGGATTCGGGCCAAAAGTGAACCTAGCAACTAGTTTGCCATTGAATCGATAACGAAACCGCCCTACGCTTGAATATTCGGGCTTTTTACCTTCTATGGAACCTCAAAACCTGCACGTCAAAGGCGCCCGCCAGCACAATTTGAAAAACATCGACGTCGAGATGCCGCGCAATAAGCTCGTCGTCATCACTGGGCTTTCGGGCTCGGGCAAGTCGTCGCTCGCCTTCGACACCATCTACGCCGAGGGCCAACGCCGCTACGTAGAGTCTCTCTCGGCCTACGCACGCCAGTTCTTGGAACAAATGGGCAAGCCCGATGTGGATTCCATCGAGGGCCTCTCCCCCGCCATCTCCATCGAACAGAAGACGACCTCCCACAATCCGCGCTCGACGGTCGGCACCGTCACTGAGATCTACGACTACCTCCGCCTCCTCTTCGCCCGCGTCGGGCGGCCCCACTGCTACGAGTGCGGCAAGCCGATCACCAGCCAGACCGTCTCGCAGATGGTCGACCAGGTGATGAAGCTCAAGGACGGCTCGAAGATCCACGTGCTCGCCCCCATCGTCCGCAACCGCAAGGGCGAATACGCGAAGGAGCTCCAGCAACTGAAGGGCCAGGGCTTCGTCCGCGTGAAGGTGGACGGGGACATGAAGGAGCTCGACGAAGAGATCAAGCTCGACAAGAAAAAGAAGCACAACATCGATTTGATCGTCGACCGGCTGATCCTCAAGTCCGGGATTGAGCAGCGCCTGGCGGATTCCCTCGAGACCGCTCTCCGGCATGCGGATGGCATCGCCAAGGTGGAGGTCCTGGGCGGCGAAACCGTCATTTTTTCCGATAAATTCGCCTGCATCGACTGCGGGGTCTCCTACCCCGAGATCACGCCGCAACTCTTCTCGTTCAACAGCCCCTTGGGGGCCTGCAAGGAGTGCAACGGGTTGGGGACCAAGATGTTCTTCGACCCGGACTTGATCGTCCCCAACAGGACCCTTTCGCTGCGCGAGAGCGCCATCGTCCCATGGGAGCGGCGGGCGTCCGAATTTTACTGGAACATGCTCGAGGCACTCTCCAAGCACTACGGCTTCGATTTGGCCTTGCCGTGGGAAAAGCTGCCCAAGAAGGTTCAGAACGTCATCCTCTTCGGCTCCGAGGAAGACCGCGTCCAAATGACCTACGACTTGGACGAGAAAAAGGACTCCATGTGGAGCCAGTTCGAGGGCGTCATCCCCAACCTCGCGCGGCGCTACAAGGAGACCGACTCGGACTGGATCCGGGAGGACATCGAGCGCTACATGAACGTCCGCCCCTGCCCGGAGTGCCGCGGGGCGCGGCTCAAGAAGGAGTCGCTGGCCGTCAAGATCGAGGGCCAGTCCATCTTCGAGACCACGCGGATGTCGGTCCGAAAGGCCGTCGACTGGTTCCAGAAGATCAAATTCACCAGGAAAGAGACGGAGATCGCCGAACGGATCTTGAAGGAGATCCGCGAGCGCCTCTCGTTCATGGCGAACGTCGGCCTCGATTACCTGACCCTCGAGCGCACGGCCGGCACCCTCTCCGGCGGCGAGGCCCAACGCATCCGGCTCGCCACCCAGATCGGATCCTCCTTGGTGGGTGTCCTTTATATCCTGGACGAACCGTCGATCGGACTCCACCAGCGCGACAACGACCGGCTGCTGGGCACCCTCATGCGCCTGCGCGACCTGGGCAACACCGTGCTCGTGGTCGAACACGACGAACAGATCATGGAAAGCGCGGACTACATCGTCGACATGGGCCCGGGCGCGGGCATCCACGGCGGCTACGTCGTCGCCTGCGGGACGCCCGAGGAGGTCACGAAAAACCCGAAGTCGTTGACGGGCCAGTACCTCTCCGGGAAGATCAGGATCCCCGTCCCCGCCAAACGCCGCAAGGCCAACGGCCGGGCGATCCGGCTCGTGAAGGCTTCCGAGAATAATCTCCGCGAACTCACCGTCGAAATCCCCCTGGGCCTTTTCATCTGCGTGACCGGCGTCTCGGGCTCGGGCAAGAGCACGCTCATCAACGACACCCTCTACAAGGGCCTCGCCCAACGCCTCTACGGCTCCAAGGAGCCCGCCGGCAAGATCGATGCGATCGAGGGCCTGGAGCACATCGACAAGGTCATCAACATCGACCAATCGCCGATCGGGCGCACGCCCCGCTCCAACCCGGCCACCTATACGGGCGTGTTCACGTTCATCCGCGACCTCTACGCGGAACTGAACGAATCGAAGGCCCGCGGCTACAAACCGGGGCGCTTCTCATTCAACGTCAAGGGCGGCCGCTGCGAGTCCTGCGAGGGCGACGGCATTCTCCGGATCGAGATGCACTTCCTCCCGGACGTCTATGTCGAGTGCGAGGTCTGCAAGGGCAAGCGTTTCAACCGCGAGACGCTGGAAATCCTCTACAAGGGCAAGTCGATCTCGGACGTCCTCACCATGACCGTCGAGCAGGCGCTGGAGTTTTTCGACCACATCCCGGCCATCAAGTCGAAGCTCGCCACCCTCATGGAAGTGGGATTGGGTTACATCGAGATCGGCCAGTCAGCGACGACGCTTTCCGGCGGCGAGGCCCAGCGCGTGAAACTGGCCAAGGAACTCTCCAAAAGGGCGACCGGCCGGACGCTCTACATTCTGGACGAGCCGACGACCGGCCTTCACTTCGCGGACATCCAAAAGCTCCTGGACGTTCTGAACCAATTCGTCGACGCCGGGAACACCGTCGTCGTGATCGAACACAACCTGGACGTCATCAAGACCGCCGATCATCTGATCGACTTGGGCCCCGAGGGCGGCGACAACGGAGGCCGGATCGTTGCCGAGGGCCCCCCCGAACTCGTCGCCAAGACGACGGCCTCCTTCACCGGCCAGTATTTGAAAAAGGCATTGGCGGACAGACCCTCGCGAACCTCCGTGGCAAAGGCCGTCTGAGCCGGTTTCAGGCTCAAGACCAGAATAAATCAGGAATGGGAGGAGGAAAAATTCGATCTTGGGGTCTACCAACCGTCAAAAATGGGGTTTTAAAATTCCTATTCTCCGAGGCGATCGCGATCCTGCAAGAGAGCATTTCGACGACAGGGGTGAGGTCAACGTAAAACAAACTCAGACGGCATTTTGGGCGTTCAGCGTTTGTCCGGCGGGCGTCAGGAAGGGGGAAAGATGGCGCGCTCCCAAAGCCCTCCATTCGATGAGCCCCGCAAGGAGTCTCGGGCAAAGGGGGAAGGCCTCAACGAAGGACCGCTTGGCGCTCTTGTACTCGAACCAAAACCGCTCCATGGTGCGGGGCGCAGTCTTTTTCAAAACGTCGGGCGGGATGACGGCCAAGGACGACGTGTTCAAGCACCGTTCCATGTCTTTCCATTCCCCCTCGGCATGGGAAAAGGCGACCAGGTGGTTGGGGACGTTCAGCGTCACGTCTTCCTTGAAATCCAATAGGTCGTCGATCAGCGTGAACCAGTGGCTGGTCCGACAAACCATTGTGTGGTCGTCGACGGGGTAAACGGGGAATCCTCCGAACAGCTCTTTGATGCGCAGGCACTCCATGACGACGCGGACGTTCTTTGCGTATTCGGTGCGCGCCACCGACTCGAGCAATTTCTTGGCGATATCCGGATCCTCCCGATCCAACTTCCGCCAGCCGTCCTCGAAGATCGTCGACTCGATCGCGGCGTAGGAAGAGGCGACGAAGCATTGCAACATGCGTTCGCGACCCGATGGATCCAACGCCTCGAAGTGCTCACAATCAAATCGAATCTGATCATAGTACGCGGCGAGCCTCTCGTGTTCCCTCCCGACTCCGATCCGGTCGGTCATATCTTGAGGGAAAAGAAAAAAATCATCTTTCGTCTTTTGAGAATCGAGGAGCCCTTTTAAGACGTCGGTGCCGTAACGGTGGATGAAGTTTTCGATGATTCGGTCCCCGTAGTACAGGACCGCCTTGAGAAATTTCCAAAAGATCTTATGGCAGCCGGTTCGAACGAAGGCATCATACCCGAAGAGGATTCCCGGAAAGACGAGGGTCGGCGCCAGGGCGGCATCCACGTCTTCGATTTCGCATTTGAGCTCCTTGCGAATGACCCAGGTCATCCTGGCGAAATCCCGATAGGCGAGAAGCTTGGCGAGCATAAGGGCATTTTCCCAAAATGACGGGTGTCACTCCGACCGCTCTTTCTTGAAGCGATCCGTACCGAACAATTGGCGTTAGGAACCTAAGCTTGCAAGAATTATTCCACGGGGGACGGAACAAGAGCCGAAGTCTATCTATTTGATATTACTTATTATTTATTCCTGCGGTCACAGGTAAAAGAGAGGATATTGGGGGTCAAAACTGACTCCATTCGTGCAGAACTTATCACGATGATAATAGGGGAACCATGATTCGCATCAAGTAGAAAGCCCATGACCCCGGGCGAGATTCTTCGGGAGGAATTCCTCAGGCCGTTGGATCTAAGCCAGGGGGAGTTGGCTGATCACATCGGCCCCGACGTGAAAGTCATCAACCGGCTCGTCGCCGAGGCCCTCGAACTCGTCGCCAAGACGTCGGCCTCCTTCACCGGCCAGTACCTCAAAAAGCCCCTGGCGGACAAATCCACCCGTGCCTCCGTTGCAAGGGCCGTCTAAGCCGGTTGCAGGCTCAAGACCAGAAAAAATGGGGAATGGATGCCGACCTGCCGCAGATCGTCGCGGATCTGCGTAAAGATACGAGGTTCCAGATCGACGATGTGGCGTTGGAGAATCTTTGTCTGGCCGCCTTCGATATCACCTGGACACGGGACCCCTTCGATCGCCTCCTCGTGGCCCACAGCAGAGTCCGGTCGCTTCCCCTCGGAACCCGGGACGGAAACATCCTGAAAAATTATTCTTCCGTTCTCTGATCGCTAGGAAAGCCCCAAATACTTCTCCAACTGCTTCTTCTTCAGCGACAGCCCCATCTTTTCCAGGCGGAGATCGAGCGTCCTTAAACTCATCCCCAGCTGGTGTTCACCTAATGAGCCCTTTGGATAGGACCTATAATGAGAACAAAACGAATATTACAAAAAATGGAGTCATATAAATTGCAATAATATCCATTAGATAGATAGATTCATTTTTTGGCATCCGGCTTGCTCATAAGAAAATCAGAAGGAGAAAATTTTATGGTCTTTACCGTGTCCGAAAAAGAGGTCCCCATGAGTTTGCCTAAGACCCCGCCTCCCGCAGCCCCTAATTCATGCGAACCGCCCCAGGCAAGCCCTTCTCCCTCTCTCCCGCCGGAAATTCCGAACACGATCCCGCAGGAGACCCCCAAAGACGCTACTCCGGTCTCCGCCAAACCTGCGGGTTGCCCCGTCGCGGGCTCCGAGAAAAACTCGGAGAAGGCGGCGGAGAACAAAAAGACGGACCGGTGCGAGGCGCAGGCCAAGGCCGACGCGGAAAAGGGATGTCGCGAGGCGAAACACGCCTCCCGGAAGCTGAAGGACTTGACGGAGAAGCGGGGGATGAACAAGGTGACCTCCCTGTTCGTCGGCGACGATCGCGCCTCTAGGGCCTTTAACTCGGCCCCGACTGTGGCGGCCCGGCAGGGGGTGGGAGTGGACGCCACCTATCAGAGCCCTTCCAGGCCGCAGGCCGCATCGGGTTACGGGACCTTGCCGGCTACCACGGTGGGGGAATTATCCCGGCGCGCCGTTTCCATCTCGACCGGAGGCGGCTTTGGTTCCGGGACTGGTGACGTAGCATCAGCCCCGGTCGCGCCTTCTGAGTCTCCGATGAGACGGCTTTTGATGAAGATCTTCGACGTTAACTCCCTTGATCCCCAGGACCCCAGCACCGTTGAGGTGGTCTACCCCGACGGGACGGTCCGGACATTCGAGCTGAAAAAGGGGAATTCGACGATTGATCTCGAGGTTCCCGAAGGATACACGATCAAGGCCCATTCCGGTCTTACGGGCGAGAAGTCACAGAAGAAAGGGGACAAGCGGGACAATTTCCGGGTCGATGTCTATGAAGGACCGGAAACGTCTAAATCGGGCGGCGAGCAGCCGCCGGCGGAAAAATCTCCTGCGCGTGAGGCGGCTTAAGGACCGCAAAACCAAGTCCATAAACCTCGGGACGAGAGGTCGCCGCGGACGTCTCTTCTCAAAAAGGCCCTGGCGGACAAACCCTCGCGAACCTCCGTGGCAAAGGCCGTCTGAGCCGGTTTCAAGCTCAAGACCAGAAACAATCGGGAATGGGAGGAAGAAAATCCGATTTTGGGGTTCCTAGACTCGATAGAGGGAATCAATCCCGGCCCGATAAACGTCTTCGATCTTGGGCCGCCTTAGCTTGAGGGTCGGCGTGAGAAGGTCGTTCGTCTCGGAAAACGCCTCGGGGATCACGAGGACCTTTTTGACCCTTTCGTGTTCGGCGAAGTCCGACGTGAAACGCGTGATCTGCTCCAACAGGAGGCGCTGGAGATGGCCTCCCGAATGGCCGTTCCCTTCGATCCCGCTGGCCTTGAGGTGTTCCCTGTCCGGCACCACCAGGGCGACGAGATAAGGCCTGCCCTCGCCCACGACCATGGCCTGCTTGACGTAGGGGCTTCTTTGAATCGCCTGCTCGATGGGGGCCGGATACACGTTCTTGCCATAACCGGTCACGATCATCTCCTTCAATCGCCCGCGCACGAACAGGTAGCCCTCCTCGTCCAGGAATCCCTGGTCCCCGGTGTGCAGCCAACCGTCCCCGTCTAGGACCCGGGAGGTCTCTTTCGGGTTTTTCTCATAACCTTTCATGACGCAGGGACCGCGGACGAGGATCTCGTTCTCCTCCCCGATGCGGACATCCACCTGAGGAAGGGGCTTTCCCACGGAACCCAATTTCAACCGGTGAAAGGGATTCACGGCGATGGTCGGCGCGTGCTCAGTGAGGCCGTAGCCCTCTTGGACCTTGATCCCCACGTCGAGGAAAAAACCGGCGATGTGGGGATCCAACGGTGCGCCACCGCAAACGATCTTCTTCAGACGCCCGCCGAAGGCATCCCGGATTTTCTGGTAGAAGATGCGGTCGGCCAGGTGGTTCTCCAGGAAGACGATGGCGCGCAGCGGGTTCTTCGCCTCGCTCCATTCCCGGTAGAGCCGGGTCCTCTTGAGGCTGAAATGGAAGAGGCCCGCGGCGAGCCGGCCTTTTCTGGACAATTTTTCCTTAAGGGCCAGACAGATCTTCTCCAACATGCGCGGGACCGCCGCCGTCAGGGTCGGCCGCGCGGCCTGGAGGTCCTCCATCAAATAGGCGGGTCCCCGTCCGATGACCACGGTCGCACCCATGAAGAGGTGCATGAGGAGACCGCAGGTGTGCTCGAAGGCGTGGCTCAAGGGGAGAGTGGCCAGGTGGACGTCGTCGCGATTTCCGCCGGTCGCCTCGGTGCAGGCCAGGGCATTGCTGAGGAGATTCCGGTGCGTGAGCATGACGCCCTTCATCTCGCCCGTCGTGCCGGAGGTATAACAGATGCTGGCCAGATCCTCCGGCCGGGGGCCTTCCGGTAATGACGGATTCCGGTCACGCAACTTCCTTCCCCGGTCCAGGATCTCGCCAAAGAAAAAACTGATCGCCCTCTTTTGACCCTCCATCAACACGGGCAGGTCTTCGAGGAAAAAAATATGCTTCAATCGTGGGAATTCGCTGCGGATCAGTCCCGGCAGCCTCGGTGCGAGGCCGGCCAGGAGGGAACAGAGGACCTGGAAACCCTCCAGGGCGCCCCCGCGGCCCAAGACCAGGCCCTTGGCGCCCGAAAAGAGCAGCAGGTGGCGGATCTGTCCCGCCGAAAGGGTGGTATGGATGGGGACGGTCACTAACCCCAGGCGAAAGGCGGCAAAATCCAGGACGGCCCACTCGGCGGAATTCGGGGCGAGAAACGCAAAGCGATCCCCGCGCCGGAACCCCAGGGACCAGAGCCCCAGCGCGGCCAATTTCACCTCCTCGAGGAATTCCCGGTAGGTCCAGTACTGGAGGTGACCGCCGCGGAAAAATCCGATCGCCTGACGATGGGGGAAGCGTCGTGCGGTCTTGCTCAACCGGGAAAAAATGTCGCCTTCCGTCATGGAGGCCTCAATCGAGCCCTGGATCCTTTTCATTCGATGCAGGAGCGAGACCATCTTCTTAGGGGAGCTATCCCGCTGATTTTTCTAGGGGTGGGTCAGAAAGACGTCACTTGTTTTGCTATCAAAATGATAATCATTATCAAAATGAAAATAACGACCGCGAGCGCGTCGGCACGGCCGGATCAACATGACAAGAATCGCGCCGGGCCCATGTCCTAAAGCGCGGCTTGGTGCCCTATCTTATCGCGGCCGTTCCGCTATTCCCTCATTCTTGCTACAATTACTACGTGCACATTCGGCTCCTTTTCATGACGTTGTTTCTTGGGCTTTGGACTCTCGGTTCGGCGTCCACGGCCTCCCCTGCCGCCAAGACCGTCAAGACGGACGCGATCGCCCAGGGCGTGAACGCCGCGGTCCAGGTCCATCCGGCATCGGGGGCGAAATCGCCGCCCGACAAGGCGATCCGCAAGGCCTTTGACGAGGCGAAGCGCCTCTACAAGGACCTGGATCAAAAATCTTCGGGCGAGCTCGGGCGGATCAACAAGGGCGCGGGCAAGGAAAAGGTGAAGGTGAGCGGCGCGATGCTGACCCTGCTGCGCGTCTGCATGCAGATCTCGGAGTGGACACACGGTCTCTTCGACGTCGTCCAGACGTCAGGGAAAAAGACCGCGACGCTGCAGGTCGACTTCGGTCGCGGGGAAGTCCAGCTGGAGAAAAAGGCCTGGGTCGACTTCAGCGGCATCCGGAACGGCTACGTCGTCGACCGCATGGCGGGCACGCTCAAGTCGGAGGGGTACGGCGACTTCATGATCCAGTCGGGCCCGGTGTTCCGCACCATGGGCCGTGATGGCCAGGATTACTGGAGGCTCAACGTGGCCGACCCGAACGGTTCCGGCAAGGGACTCTGCCGCGTGTCGCTCGAGGCCTCCAGCATCGCCACGGCCGACACGCGCCTCTTTCCGAATTCGCGGACCGATCTCCAAAGCGTGACTGTCATCGCCCGGAACGCCACCAACGCGTCGGCCTTGGCCAAGGCCGGCCTCTTTTCCGGCCGGGAGAACGCCCGGACGATGTTCGCCTCCATCCCCGAGCCCGGCTTCGGCGTCATCTTGGAGGACCGGAACGGCAAGATCCACATCGTGGGCGACGTCACCGCGGCGTGTTTTCAGGAATAGCAGCTCGAATTTTTTCAGCAAGATCATCGCGTCCCGCCTCTTCAAGATGGTAGGCGAGCTCTGCCCGGATCTCCTCGGCGAGATCGGAAGAGCCGAACGTTTCCAGCTTTTCGATGGCTTTCTCTGAGAGTTCCATCGCCCGATCGGGATCTCCGAGCGCAGTCATAAGTAACGTGAAGTCGCAAAGAATGGCCGCGGCGTCCTCGAACATGTAAAGGGCGCCGTCGAAATAGCCCTCCAAAAAGGACTCGAAAGCCTCTTCCAGCACTTTCTTTGCGCGATCGTCATGACCGTATTCCGCCAGTCTGTGCGCCATCTCTTCTTGAGCGTAGAAGCGATCGGCCGGATTCTTGATCCGGCGCGCGACGGACGCCGCTCGATCCAACAGCTCAGCATCCCGTTCACCGGGGGAGTGAGCTGCAATGAGGAAGACGGTCGCTGCAAATCCGGTGCTGGATTCGCCCACGCGAGCGACCTCCTCGCAGGCGGCCAGAAAAAGATCGATCGACTCGGAAGCATGCTCTTCCGAAGCACACATTCTGAAAGCGAAATGGGATGCCGAGGACTGCGACTCATTTCCGGGAAAAAGTTCGGCGGCAAGTTCAAGAAGAGCCCGAGAACGAAGAGAAGCATCCTCCGCCCTTGCGAGAAGGAAATTAAACATCTCCGACGGCCGACCGACCAGGCCGAATTCCGCGACTTGATTCGCGACCTGACCGAGGATTCCGATCCGGCGATCCCACGTGAAATCCCCTCCTAACTCGTTTTCCCACTCCCCCGTCCAACAGGCGGCGACGGCCACCTCAAGGATCTCCCGAGCCCGGTGGGCATATCCGCCTTTGACGAAATCGCGGACGATGTAGATCAACTCATACTCATAATTCTCATTGTTTCTCTCCTTTTCCGCCGCCGCGAGAGCCTCTTCGAGCCCCGCCTCGGCGACGTGACGCGCAACGCGCTCGATCTGCTCGATCTCGATCGGCGGATTTTCCAAGGGCCTTTCTCCCGTCAAATGGCGCCGATAAGCGTCGAAGGCCCGAAAGAGGGAGAACCCAACCGCCAGCTCGCGAACGGCCCGCCCTTGTTCGCTCGGCGGGACACCGTGCCCCTCGAGCAAGGCGTGGAGACAGGCGGCCCGGTCTTGCCGGATCATTTCTTCCGCCTGCAACGCCAGCGTCGTCAACGTTTCCAGAGGGATCCATGCAGAGCTTGAGGTGGCTCCCAGAGGAAAGAAAACGGGGGTCATGGCGGCTCCTTCGTCGAAACGGCGGGAGAGTTGCTGCGTGATAAGAATGCAACGGACGTTCAGCGGTCCCTTTTGCCGGCGATTTGTCTCAAACGCTCGATGTCCGCCTCGTCTTGGAGGCGGCCCGTTTTTTTCGTCTCGAGCAAGGTCTCCAGATCGACATAGTGGATTTTGACGCCTTCGATCTTCGCCGTCAGGGACTTGGGCTCCGCGTGCGCGTATTTAACGCGGTGGGCGACGGTCAGCAGGTCGACGCGCGGGGTGTCCCCGATGATCGTGAACGTCTTCTTCGTCACTTCGGCGGCGTCAAGCTCGCCCGCGATGCCCCAGGTCAATCCTTTGAGGGCTTTCAGGACCGCCTCCGTGTTCGTCTCGTCTTTCGGAATCAGGAGGTCGATATCCTTGGTGGCGCGGATCAGGCCGTGCAAGTTACAGGCATGCCCGCCGACGACGAGATAGCGCGCCCCGGCCTCGTTGAGAAGACGGCACACCTCGACCAAACGGGACCCTTTAAACAAGCCAGGGGTTGTTTTGTCTTTTTCTCCAACGCTCATAGGATGCAAAACTGTCGAAGGACTTGGTGAAGGGGACGGGACGATGGCGCGGATTCACGGCTTCCGCCTCTCGAATCAGCGCCTCCGACTGCCAGACACGCTCTTGGAGCGAAAGATGACTCCCATCGGCGGGATCGGAGCTTCCCTCCTGCCCTTTTCTGAGTACGAGCCTCAATTCCTTTAGAAGGGGATACTCCCGATTCCAGGAGTAGACTTTCCGCCTGCCCTGAAAGCGGCTCTCCAGAATCCCCGCGCGCGCAAATCGCTCGAGCTGCTTCTGAACCATATTCAGGGGGATATGAAGATGCCCGGACAATGCCCAAGCATGAGCTTCCCCGTATCTTTCGAGAAAGAGGAGGATTTTGGCCGCCGTCCTATTTCCGAAGAGGATTTCCAGCACTCGCTCACCTTGGCACGCGATCTTTCTTTTTTCAACCTAAATAATAGGTTGTGTTTGAGCCCTTCCCCCGCCGCTGTTTTTCAGAAATAAGGCAAAAGAGGACAAAAATCCTCGCAACCGAATCCAAAGATGTGCGAAGGAACCGGCAATCTCATAGGAGGTTGCCATGGCCGTCGGTGCCGTTCCCGCGTTCCGGTCCCCCCTCATCCAGGATCTCTTCGCCGCCCACACCTTTCAAAGCGGCGTTCTCCCGAATCTCGCCACGATGGAAAACCCCGCGGACGGATTCACGCCGACCCGGATTTCCAGCGGTACGGAGGTCCTTTTCTTGCCGCGCGCCGCGGACCTCGGCGCCGCCCTGGCCCCCGCCCTGACGCCTCTGTGGGAGAACGGGCTCGGCCTCGTCCTCTACCGGAACCAAGAGGCCCAGGTCCTGGGCGCCATCTTCCTGCACGGCGCGATCCGGAACGAGTGGAATGCGATCCAAAACGGCGCCTTCCAGTGCCTCGGCGGCATCATGCTCTTCAGCGACGACCCGCGCGAAAACAAGTCGGAGGCGGCGCTCATCGCCGACGTCGTCCGCAAGTCCACGGCGATGACGACCAAGTGGCAGTTCATCGACGCCAACCTGGAAGCGATCGGCCACCCCGTCCTCACCAACTTGGGCGGGGGCAAGGCTACGGCCTCTCATCCTGCAAGCGAAAAAGGCCGTCGCGACGCCGTGGCGGTCACGGCCTCGGTGGCTCGCGAGCTCGGGATCTACATCAGCGGTTCCGATCAAAACATGACGCCTGGTCTCTGCACCTATTTCTCGGAGATCGCGCCCTTTAATTTCATGGGGGCCAAAGACCATCTCTTCCCCACCTACGCCGGCATGGGCGACCCGAGCCCTTTGACGGCCCGGGGCGTCTATGAGGCTCTCCGAACGACGCGGCAAAAATTGCTCAGCGGTCACAAGGGGCCCATCTTCTTTCAAGGCTACGGCAACGTCGGGACCCCGATGGTCCGGTTCGCCGTGCAGGATGGTCATTCCATCTCGGGCATCATGGACATCGATGTGAACAAACTCGCCGCCGCCCGGCGCGACGGGATCAAGGCTCCCCTCTTTCTGCAGGTAGGCGCCAAGAGCGACATCGACCCGGCTCTCCTCTCGGCGGTCCAGGAAAACAACATTACGATCGTCGCCGAATTGTCCTCGGCCCTGGCCCAGGCGCCCGAAACAACGATCTTTTCCCCCAACGCCGGACCCCACCCGATCACGCAGGAGGTCGCCGAGTACCTGGCGAATTCCGAAGTCCGGGCCGTCATCGGCGCCGCAAACAACGTCATCGATACCGTCGGCGGCTCCATCGAGCCCTTGGCCTCTCTCCTGCAGTCGAAGGGTATTTTCGTGCCGAACGATTCGGAGACGAACCAGATGGGCGCCCTTTCGGTCACCGTCCGAAGAATCGGCCTGAACGAGGACGGGCTCTTGCGCGCCGCCGTCGGCGTCGGGAGCCTGACGGAACTCTCCCTTGCGTCCTTCCGGAGCCACACCGCGCCCCAAATCGCCCGCGACCGGGAGGCCAAACGACGCTTCAACCGCCTGGTCCGGGACGGCCGGGCCGTCGGCGGCCCCTTTCCGGGCGTGGATGACGATGGAGAAGGCGCGCAGGAAACGCTTGACCAAAGGGCCTAAGAAGCACGAGCTGGTCCCGCCATGAGACGGGCCCTTCTTCTCGCACTCCTCCTCGTCCCGGGATCTCTCCAAGCCGCGACGTTCGCCCGCACCCAAGTCCTCATGGGCGACGTCCAAGTCACCATGACCGTCGAGGCCGCCGCGTCCAAGAAGGGAAAAGCCTTCTCCTCCATGGAAAAGGCGTTCGCGGAAGCCCGGCGCCTCGAACATTCGGTGAGCGAGTGGCGGAAAGGCAGCCAGGCTACGCTCCTCAACCGGAACGCCGGCAAGGCCCTGGTGCCGGTCGATCGCGAGATGACGAAAATCCTTCTCCGCGCGCGGGAGATCTCGGAGATGACGGACGGGGCGTTCGACATCACCTTCGCGTCGCGAAAAAGGAATATTACGTTCCGGGACGTCGTCGTTATCCCGGAATTGGGTCTCGCCTATTTGCGTCCCGGCGTTCGAATCGGCGTCTCAGGGATCGCCAAGGGCTACATCGTCGATGCCATGTCACGTATTCTGCGGCGGGCCGGTTTTAAGAAATTCCTCGTTGACGCGGGGGATCTTTACGCCTCCGGCCGCTGGACGATCGGAATTCGAAACCCGGACGTACCGGGCTCCGCCGAAATCCTCTGCGAGATCGAGGCCGAGAACCAAGCCGTCTCGACCTCGGGTCAATACGAGCGCGGGGCCCACATCATCGACCCTCGAATCCGAAAACCCGCCATGGGATTGAAAAGCGTCACGGTCATCGCCCCGACATCGACGACGGCCGACGCCCTGGCCACGGGCCTTTTCGTCCTGGGTCCCGCTGAATCGGAAAAGGTTCTGGCAAACCACCCGCAGATCAGGGCCGTCTTCGTTCGATCTGATACTTCCTCACCGCCGCGGTGTGCTCCTCCTGAGTCTTGGAGAAATAATGCGACCCGTCGTTCTTGGAGACGAAGTAGAGGTACTCCGTCGTCGCCGGATACAGCACGGCGCGAATCGCGTCCTCTCCGGGATTCGCGATGGGCGTCGGCGGCAGACCCACGTTGAGATACGTGTTGTAAGGGCCGGGCGTGCTCAGATGGCGCTTGGTCAGGTTGCCGTCAAAGTTCGAGATGCCGTAAATGACGGAGGGGTCGGTGGCCAGCGGCATGCCCCGCCTCAGGCGGTTCAGGAAAACCGACGCGATGAGGGGCCGCTCGTCCGCCTTTGCGGTCTCCTTCTCCACGATCGAGGCCAGCGTCACGACCTCCTGCCGGCTCATCCCCACGAAGGCCGCGCGCGCGGCGAACTCCTTGTTCCAGACCTCCTCGAACCGGTCCGTGAACCGCTTGAGCACCTCCCCCTCGTCCCTGGGTTTGTAGATTTCATAGGTGTCCGGATACAGGGTGCCTTCCAAGTTCCGGGCCTTTTCCAAAAACCGTTCCTCGCTCACCAGACCCTGGGCCGCGAGAGACTTTGCGATCTCCTTCACCGACCATCCCTCGGGGATCGTGATCCGGCGCGTGGAAAAATCCCCCTTCAGGAGCTGCGCCAACACCTCCGGCGGCGTGAGTCCCGGGGCGAAGACGTACTCGCCGGCTCGGATCTTCGGGGCGGCCTGCATCAGGAGGACGTACGCCTTGAAGAGCGAAGGCCGCGAGACGACGCCTTTGGCATGCAGCACCTCGACGATCTTGGAGACGGTCGTGCCCTTTTCCACCACGACCGTCTGGGGCTCAGCCGACGGGGACGAAGTCCGCAGAAAGAATACGAAACTGACCCCGAAGACGGCGGCCACGACCCCCAGTGCGATCATGAGGGCTGCGAAGAGGCGTCTCATTCGCCGTCTCCTTCGGACTCCGCGCCCCGGCGGGCCTCAAGATAGCCTTGAAGGATATGGACCGCGGCCATCTGGTCGATGACGCCTTTCCGCTTCGCACGCGAAAGATCGGCCTCCAACAGTCCCCTTTCTGCCGCGACGGTAGAGAGTCTCTCATCCCAGAACTCGACAGGAACGTCGGGGATGACCTTCCTCATCTCGTCGACGAAGCGCCGCACGCTCGCGGCCTGCGGTCCTTCGGTGCCGTTCATGTTGAGGGGGAGCCCCACGACGATCGTCTTGACCTCGTTCTCCTCGATCATCTTCTTGAGATCGAGGCTGTCGTCCTGCGTCGCCCCCCGTCGAATGGTCTTCACCGCCTGGGCGATCCAGCCCAAGGGGTCGCTCATCGCGACGCCAATGGTCTTTGAACCCACATCTAAGCACATGATTCGCACGTTTCAGCTCCTCCAAAAAATCAAACACCCTGAATCGCACCCCAAGGGTGTGCTGCCATCTTCCGATGAATTCGGTTGATGCCGCAAGCGCGGAAACGTAGGAAGGACGGGTGACCAAAGCCCGTGTCCATGTCCTCATCTCCGGCCGCGTTCAGGGCGTGTGCTTCCGAATGTACGCGGAAGAAGAGGCCCAACGCCGTGGGTTGACCGGATGGGTCCGAAATCTACCGTCCGGCCAGGTCGAAGCGTTGTTCGAGGGTGAGAAGACGGCGGTCGAAGAGATCGTCGTCTGGTGCCGCCGGGGGCCGCCGGCGGCGCGCGTCGACAAAATCGACGAGAATTGGGAAGACTTCCATGGGAGCTTCACCGACTTCAGAATTGTGTAGGCCTTTAATATTAAAGAGTTTTCATTTGACTTAACGCGCCGCTTTCTTATCATGGCGCATCGAACAAAGGGGGATTCTCGTATGCCGTCATTCCGTTTACTCACCATCGCCGTTCTCGCTTCACTTGTTCTGACGACCGCTGCATCCTGCGGCAAGGGGGGAGAGCCTCTCGTCAAGGTTGGGCGCGCTCAGATCACCAACGAAGATCTCGAAACGTTGGCACGGGTTAATCCGCGCCTGAAACCGCGGCTCGGAACGCCCCAGGGACGGCAGAAGGTCCTGGAAAATTACGTGGAGCAGGAAATGCTCTATCAGGAGAGCGTCAACCGGGGCCTGAACCGCGCGGCGGACCTCAAGGACAAGATCGCTTTGTACGAGAAGATCCTGGTCGCCCAGGCCCTTCTCGACACGGAATTGGATAAGAAGGTCAAGGAATACTACGACGCCCACAAGGACGAATTCGAGCGCGTGAAGGTCGCGCACATCCTGATCCGCGCCGCCATGGCGGAGGCGGCCAAGCCCGAAGAGAAAAAGGACGAGAAGAAGGACGCGAAAAAACCCACGGCCAAGCGTTCGGAACAGGAAGCCCTGAAATTGGCCGAATCCGTCCGCGACCGCCTGGTCAAGGGCGAGGACTTCGGCAAGGTCGCCAAGGAGGTTTCCGAGGACGACCGCACCAAGAGCGCCATGGGGGAACTGGGCTACATCACGATCAAGGACCGCAGACTCGAGCGTTGGGGATGGTTGCCGGTGGCCGAGAAGGCGTTCGCCATGAAGGCGGGCGAGATCTCGGAGCCGATCAAGACCCAGGACGGCTTCCACGTCGTCAAAGTGCTGGAAGAAAAGAAGCAGCAACCGCTGGAGGAGGCCGAGGCGGGCATCAAGTTCCGCCTCCAGGCCGACATTCGCACCACCCTCCTGGACGACCTGAAGAAGAAGTACAAGGTCGAGTATCTCTCCAAGAAGGACGAGGCCGCCCCGGCGCCGGGTGCGCCCACGACGCCCGGAGCATCTTCCGCGCCCGTCGAGCCGGCCGTTCCCGCCCCCGCGGAACCGGGTGCTCCAGCCGAGCCCCCCGCCCCGGCTACCAATTAACGGCCTATTCCCGCTTTCTCCATTCGAACCCGTCTCCCACGCGCACGCCGTGGCGCGAGGCGTAGCCCCCGGGCACCTCAAGCGCCATGGTATAGGACGCCCCGGGCGAGAGCGGGGTCTCGTCAAAAGGGACGGCGTTTTCGATCAGGGCGACGATCGCGCCCGCCTTGACGAAGATGAGGTCGAGGGGAATCGGCGTGTTTTTCATCCAGAAGGCGCCGGAGGTTACCGCCGGAAAGACGAAGAGCATCCCGGTCCCTTCGGGCAACTCCTCGCGAAACATGAGGCCGCGGGACCGAAGCGCCGGCGTATCCGCCACCTCCACCCGGACTTGAAGCGTCTCCCCACCAGTCTTCTTGATGACGATGAATGAATCGGCCGATTGCTGACAGCCGCCGAAAACGGCCAGAGAAAAAAAGAGGAAGGCCGGCTTAAGCGCCCGCATCCTCTTCCTTTTCGGCGAGCTTGGCGAAGGCGACGACCTTCTCGCCCTCTTCCAGGTGGATGAGCCGGACGCCCTGGGTGTTGCGGCCCATGACGGAGATCTCCTTGACCCTCATTCGGATCACCTTGCCCTGGTTGGTGATGAGCATGACATCGTCGTCATCGGTCACCTGCTTGACGCCGACGACGGCCCCGTTCTTGTCCGTCGTCTTGACCGTGATGATGCCGCTGCCGCCGCGCGACTGGATGCGGTATTCCTCGACGTCCGTGCGCTTGCCGTAGCCGTTTTCGGTGACGGTCAGGACGGTCGCCTTTTCGCGCAGGACCTCCATGCTGACGACCTGATCCTTTTCGCCCAACCGGATACCGATCACGCCCGTGGCCCCCCGGCCCATCGGACGGACGTCGTCCTCGGAGAACCGGATGGCCTGGCCTTCCTTGGTGGAAAGAAGGACCCCCTGCTGGCCCTCCGTCAGAGAGACTTCGATCAGCTCGTCGTCCTGCTCGACGCCCAACGCGATGATGCCGCCTGCGCGCGGGTGGCTGTAGGCCGTGAGATCGGTCTTCTTGACGACGCCGTTCTTGGTCGCAAAGATGATATTCTTGCCTTCCACGAACTCCTTCACGGGCAGGACGGCGGCCAGCCGCTCGTGATTGCCCATTTGGATCAGGTTCGAGATCGACTTGCCCTTCGCGGTACGCCCCGCCTGGGGAATGTCGTAGACCTTGACCCAATGCACCTTTCCGAAGCTTGTGAAAATCAGGACGTAGCTGTGGGTCGAGGCGATGAAGAGGTCGCTGACGAAATCCTCCTCGCCGGTCGACATGCCCGTCTTGCCGTGCCCCCCGCGCCGCTGGGCGCGATAAATGCTGATGGGATTCCGCTTGATGAATCCGCCGTGGGAGATGGTGACGACCATGTCCTCCTCGGCGATCAGGTCCTCGATGGAAAGCTCCTGAGTCTCCCCCTGGATCTGCGTGCGTCGCTCGTCGCCGAAGTTCGTCTTGATCTCGCTCACCTCGTCCACAATGATGCCCAAGATCAGTTTTTCGTCCCTGAGGATGGCCTTGAGCTTCTTGATGAGCGCGATGACTTCCTCGTATTCCTCGATGATCTTGTCTCGCTCCAACGCCGTCAGGCGTTGGAGTCGCATATCTAAGATGGCCTGGGACTGGATCTCCGAGAGATCGAACTTGGTCATGAGGCCGTCCTTGGCCTCCTGAGGGGTCTTCGACTTGCGGATCAGCGCGATCACTTCATCCAGGTGATCCAGGGCGATCTTGAGGCCTTCCAGAACATGGGCCCTGGCCTCCGCCTGCCTGAGCTCGAAGGCCGTCCTGCGGGTGACGACTTCCTTGCGATGCTCCAGGAACAGCTCGAGCATCTCCTTGATGTTCATCGTCCGGGGCTGCCCGCCCACGATGGCCAGCATGATGACGCCGAAGGTCGACTGCATGGCCGTGTGCTTGTAGAGCTGGTTCAGGACGACGCCCGCGACCGTCCCCTTCTTGAGCTCCACGACGATCCGCATGCCGTCCTTGTCGGATTCGTCGCGGATGTCGCTCACGCCCTCGACCTTGGCGTCGCGGACCAGGTCGGCGATCTTTTCGATCAGACGCGCCTTGTTCACCTGGAACGGGATCTCCGTGATGACGATGTTTTCCTTGTCGCCCCGAGCGACCGGCTCAATCACCGCCTTGGCGCGCATCTGGATGATGCCCTTGCCGGTGGTGTAGGCGTCCTTGATGCCTTCGCGTCCGTGAATGAAGCCCGCGGTGGGGAAATCCGGCCCCGGGATGATCTTCATGATCTCCGGGATCGTCAGTCCGGGATTCTTGGCCAGGGCGACCAGCGCGTCGCAGACCTCCCTCAGGTTGTGCGGGGGGATCTTGGTCGCCATGCCGACGGCGATGCCGTCCGAGCCGTTGATCAGCAGATTGGGAACCTTGGCCGGCAGGACCACCGGCTCCTCGGTCGAGCCGTCGAAGTTCGGGATGAAATCGACCGTCTCCTTGTCGATGTCCGCCAAGAGCTCCTCGGCAAGCTTCATCAGACGGGCCTCCGTGTACCGGTAGGCCGCCGGAGGGTCGCCGTCGATCGAACCGAAATTGCCCTGGCCGTGGATAAGAGGATACCGGAGATTCCAGTCCTGGGCCATGCGGACCAAGGCGTCGTAGACGGCCAAGTCGCCGTGGGGATGGTACTTTTTCAGGACCTCCCCGACGACGCCGGCGCATTTTGAGAATTTCTTGTTTGAGAGCAGCCCTTCCCGAAGCATGGCGTAGAGGATGCGGCGATGGACGGGCTTGAGGCCGTCGCGGACGTCGGGGATCGCCCGCCCGATGATCACGCTCATCGCGTAATCCAAGTAGGAATCCCTCATTTCGTCTTCGATATTGACCGAGATGATTTCGGTGCCCAAGAAAGCCTTCCTCCGTTCGCTATCGTGCGGGTTTTTTGCCGCTTTTTTGGGCCAAATGCAATCCAAAACTCGTGCCAACTAGCCGACCGCAAGCCCAGAAAAATCAAGGCCTGGCGGTTTTTCGGCAAAAAAAGGGAAAAGTAAAAATCCTCCCCTAAATTTCATTGACAAGGACCGCCGAGATAGAACAATGGCGGCTTAGCGGGCAGCGTGGGCGGGAAAGCCGCTGCCGGCGTGCGTTAGACATAATTATACAGGAAGGAGGTGATTCCAGATGACCAAAGCGGAATTGATCGCCGCGGTGGCCAAGGACTGCAAGTGCTCCAAGGCCGTCGCGGAAAAGGCGCTCAACTCGGTGACGGGCAACATCACCCGGGCGCTCAAGAAGAACGATCGCATCGCCTTGACGGGGTTCGGCACATTCTCCGTCTCGAAGCGGCGCGCTCGCAAAGGGAGGAACCCCCAGACGGGGGCGGAGATCAATATTCGGGCTTGCAGCGTCCCCAAGTTCAAGGCGGGGAAGGAACTGCGCAAGGCGGTGGGCTAATCCCGCTTCCCGCGGGACAGCGCTCGCTACGGCTCGTGAAGGAAGCTAGCCAATAGCTTGACGAAGGCCTCCTGGCGTCGGAAGACGTCATGGGGCCTTTGTCTTTTCCAACGTATGAAAATCCTCGGCATTCTCGACCCCCTCAAAGGGCCGAACGGACCGTACAACCTCCGCAAAGACAGCTCGCACCTCCTCCTGCTCGAGTTTCAACGCCGCGGCCACGCCGTCTTCGTCTCCGATCCTCAAAAGCTCGGGACGAAGGGCCGGGAGGTCCGGATTCGGGCCAATCCGGCCGCCGTCCTGGAAAAATCGCCCTATTTCCGGCTCTCCAAGGAGCGCCTCCTGCCGGCCTCCGCCTTCGACCTCATCGTCATGAGAAAAGACCCCCCCGTTGACGGGACGTACCTGCGCGCGGCCCGTCTATTGTCCCGTGTCCCGTCTCCGACGTGGGTCTGCAACGCCCCCCGGTCCCTGGCCCGTTGGAACGAGAAATTGATCATTCTCGAATTCCCGGATTGGATCCCTCCGACGCGCGTGACGGCCGACGCGAAGGCCATCGGCCGGTTCGCTCAAAAGATCGGTGGAACGGTCGTCCTCAAGTCCCTCTCCAGCTTCGGGGGGCGGGGCGTGGAACGCGCCGATACGAGCCATCCCCACTTTGACCGCATCGTCCGCAAGATGACCCGGGGGGGCCGGGCACCCGTCATGGTCCAGGCCTTCCTCCCGGAGGTCTCCCGGGGGGAGAAACGGATCTTTCTCATCGACGGAAGGCCCCTGGGGGCCCTCCGGCGCATCCCCCCTCCCGGCGGTTTCCTGGCCAATCCCGACCTGGGGGCCCGGCTCAGGAGAACCCGCCTCTCGGCGCGCGAAAAGAGGCTCTGCGCGCGCCTCGGCCCCTTTTTGAGGAGGAATGGGATTTTCTTTGCGGGCGCCGACGTGATCGGCGAAAAACTGACCGAGGTCAACATCACGAGCCCGGGCATGCTCTGGGAATGGAACGAGACCGACGGGAAGCGGCACGAGCGGCAGATCGTCGATCTCTTCGAGGACAATTTGAGGAGCCGATGAAAAGCCGGACCCTTTCTCTCGCCTTCTTGGCCGTTTGTCTTCCGCTGAACGCCCTCGGCTGGAATCTGAGCGACCACCGGGAGATGGCGCGGCTCGCCCTGGAGGACGTCTCCCGTGACTGGAGGTTGGACGAGTCCGTCGAGATCCACCCCCTTTCCTCCTTTTTGGAAAAGCTTCGGTCGATTCGCCCGGAATTGGGGGACGCCTGGCAGTTTTCCTACTATTTGAAGATCAACCCGAAGATCGACATCGGCGCCGTCGAGTCCCTCCGCGACCCGGAAGGCTCTCCCCAGGGCAAAAAGACCCTCACGCCGATCGAGATCCTGTCCCTCTACGCGACGGACGCCGACGACGGCCGGGACCAGGACCTCTTTGTCCGCGACGGGAAGGGAAATCCGCAGCCGATGTTCCCCGACCAGAAGTGGTTCGGGGCGATCCAAGGCCCGAACTCCCAGGCCTTCCGGCACATGGAAAAGCCCCCGTTTTCCCTCAAACATCCGGTCTCGACCTTCGGCTTCCCCTTTCGCGCGATCGGAGAGGCCTCCCGAAGGATCGAAATCTACTTTGACCTCTCGGGTCTCGCCTTCGCCCTGGACGAGGATTACTGGGGCTGGAGGTTCCTGGCGGGGGGCCTCCATTACCTTCAAGACCTCCACCAGCCCTTTCACACAGGACAGATCACGCCGGTCCTCCTCAAGCAGGGCCTGGGGGTCCTCCTCTCCTGGGGTTGGGACGAAAAGGGGTTCATGGGGAGCTTCGTCCACGTCGTCTCCAATGCCCACCGTTTCTTCGAGACCTACGTGGCCGACCCCCAGGGCCGCGACGGGGGCATGAGGGACAAGGCCCTTTCGGCCCTCCGGGGCACGAACCTGGACAAATCCCGAGATTTTCGGGACGCCTCCAACCGCCTCTATCCGGATCTCTCCAGGGCCATCGCGGCGATGACGGGGAAGGCCCTGACGGGCCGCGAGGAGTTCTATTCCGACGGCGACAAGGGCAAGTCGAACAGCGATCCGGAGGACTTCATCCGTGAGGGCCCGGCCTTTGCCGAGGCCAACCGGCGAGTCTTCGAGATCGTGACCGACCGTTTTCGATCCGCCGGGGCCGCGACCCGGGCCTACGTGAAGGCGGCGATCGATAAAAGGAAGAAAGGACGAGATCCGGGCGATTTCCTGATGGAGCTAGACGACCACTTGGGCCCCTCATTGGTCGAGGAGCGCACGGAATAGTGCCTTCGTGTTGGCGGCGGTACGACGGCTCAACTCGTCGAACGGGACATTCCGAAGCTCGGCCATCTTTTGCGCCACGAGGCGGACGTAGGCCGGCTCGTTGCGCTTGCCGCGGTGCGGTTCGGGGGCCAGAAACGGGCAATCGGTTTCGATGAGGATCTTGTCCATGGGCGCGGTTCTCGCCGCCTCCTGAAGCGCGGTCGACTTCTTGAAGGTCACGATGCCGGAAAAGGAAACGTAAAAGCCCTTCGACGCGATGAAGGCCGCCGTCTTCGCATCGCCCGTGAAGCAATGGAAGACACCGCCAACGCCCCAGGCGTCCTCGGCGTCGAAGATCCGGAAACAATCCTCGAAAGCGTCTACAGCACCGGAGGGCGTCGACAGCCCGGGAAGGGCTTCCCGAGGGCTTCCGGAAGCGTCCCGGCAATGGATCACGAGGGGCTTGCCCGCCTCCCGCGCCAGGCGGATGAAGTCGGCGAGCCTCGCCTGTTGGACCTCTCTCGGCGAGTGTTCGTAGTAATAATCGAGGCCGACCTCTCCGACGGCAACGACTTTTGGATGTTGCGCGAGCTCACGAAGCGCTTGAAGGTCGCCTTCCTTCATCGTTGCCGCGTCATGCGGATGGACGCCGACCACGGCGAAGATTTGCGGGTACTTCCCGGCGAGAACAACGACCTCGCGGCTGGAGGCCAGGTCGGTGCCGACGTTGACGATCGCCCCGACGCCCGCGTCGCGCGCGCGGTTCAACAAGTCGTCGATTTTTCCTTCGAAATCCTTGAAATGGATATGCGCGTGGGAATCGATCAACACGGTCAAACGGCCTTGTCGATCACGACGTCCAGGACCTTGTCCTGGGGATTGTAGTTGAACTTGAGCTCCTTGGCCTTCGCGGGCAACTCGAGTTCCCTCAAGAACCGGTCGGGGAAGGAATTGGCGACGCCGCAGAGCTTGCGCACGCGTTGGTCGTCGAGCCAGCCCTTGAGCTTGAGGGCCCTTCCGTCCCGGGCGAGCTGGATGTCAAACTTGTAGTCCGGCATCTTGTCCGGGAGGTTCCACTTGTATTTGAGGGCGTGATCCGGAACGCGCTCGGGCAAGGCCACGCGCAGAAGCATCTGCTTGCCCGTCTCCTCCATCGTCGTCGCCATGCCGTAGCGCTTCATGCGTTCCCAGTAGGACTCCTCGCCCCGGAGCTGCTGGGCCTCGCTCCATCGAATCTCCCAAGGCCGGTTGTCTTCCACGGGTCCCGCATCGGCGACGGCGGCTTCCGTCTTCTTTTTCTTCCCCTCCGGCGGAGGCGGCAGCTCGCCCTTGATGAGTGAAATGGCGTCGACGGGGCAGTCATAGATGATGTCCCAAGGGTCGAACTTGCCCTTGGGTGAGGGATTCTTGGCGATCGCGCGGGTGTGATCCGCGTTCATCACGAAGATGTCGGGAAAGTCGTTGCAGCAGGCGTCGCAGGCGATGCACGCCTCGCTGACCGCGTATTCTTCCATCGAGGGGGCCGCTTCGGCCATAGGGCTCTCCTTAAGGTCCGTCAGGTATTCCAAGGACGGAACTGCTTGTCAAGCCGGGCACTTGGCTTAGATCAATCCCGCGGCCTTCTTGTTGTCATTCGTCACGAAGACGGCGAGCGCGTTGCCTCCGGAGGTGGTGCCGTAGCAAAACTGGATGTCAATGTTGGCCTGTCCCAATTTCTGGGCCGCCTCGGCCAGGCTCCCGACCCGATGAGGCAGGACGGTCGTCACGACCTCCTGCTCGGTTGGGGAAAAACCCGATTTTTTCAAGGCCTCGATGGCCTTGGCGTTGTTTTCGGTGAGGAGAGTGACGTTGGCCTGATTCCCCTCGCCCCAGGCGCAGCAGGCGGTGATGCTGACGCCGGCCTCCTTGAGAGGCGCCGTCACCTTGGCGAGCGTCCCGGGCTTGTTCTCCGCCTTGACCCACACGTGCTTGGCGATCTGTCCCATAAACCCTCCTCTGTTTTCCATTGCGTCTGCCAACGATTTATTGGCGGACGCAACGTGCCGCGGGAAGCGGCATTGTCTGGTTTGATTTTGGAGGAAGTATGAGCTTCTCGGAACTACCAGTCAATGCGCTGCTTGGAGGTATTCGGGATCATCGTCCCGATGAACTTGAAGAGCTTGGAATGCTTGTTCACTTCGAACTCCCGCCGGGCGACGCGGGCCTTCACCTTGCCCTGGTCGGTGCCGGCGATGAATTCCACCTTCTCCAGATCGACGTAGCTTAAGTCGATCGAAAAGATCTTGCGCGTTCCGAACTGGCCGAAGATCTCGACCTTGTCGAACTGCTCCACGATGAGGTTCTTGGAGTTCCGGGCGGTGCGGATGCGGAAGGAGAAGCCGGGATAAAACACGAGCTCCTTGGCGATCTGGCACATGCCCTGGTCCCAAGTCTGGAATCCCTTGCCTTGATTGATGGGAAAACGAACCTCCTGGTCCGAGAACTGCACCTTATAAAGAGGCGCCCCGCTCGACCCGCTCCGCTTGAGTTCCACGCTCGTGATCCGCCTGGGAAACGCCGGGTCCGTAAAAACCTTGGCGGCAAGCAGGAGATCGGTGATCACCGGTGGCTCCACGGTCAGCGGAAGCGTCCGGTCCCCCGCCTGTTTCTGAATCAGAAACAGGAGCTGGAAGAACTGCTCGAGCTTCGTCTTGCGGGGCGTTGACGTGAAGACGTCCTTCAAATCCGCCAAAAGCTCGGGGGTCGTCTTCCAGACCGTCCGGCCTTGCGTGTCCTTGAGCGATTCCAGGAGGGAGACCACCTTCGGCAGGTCGGCATCCAAGATCGGCGGCGGAGGCGCATCGGCCTCGGGGCACTTCAGAACAGGGTCCTCCTCCGGCGCCGATGCGAACGAATCACTCGTGAACGACACCATCAAAAGGAGCAAAAAAGCAGCTTTCCTTTTGTATTTCATGTTGGTAGCCATCGACGTCATGCCTTTCGACATCAAGAAGACACTCGAAGAGCGCTGGGGTGAGAACTACTTGCTGCACGAACGGCATGTCAACCCGCAGTTCGTGAAGGTCTTGCGCACGATCGGCTTCGACAAGGTCTACCGGCGCGCCGAGGGCCAATACCTCTACGACGACGAAGGAACCCGCTACCTGGACCTCCTCTCCGGCTACGGCGTATTCTCGATCGGGCGCAATCACCCCCGGATCAAGCAGACGATCAAAGACCTTCTCGACATGGACCTCACCAGCATGGTCCAGATGGACTGCGCCCTCGTCGCCGGACTCCTGGCCGAAAAACTCCTGAGCTTGGTGCCGGGGCTGCACGACACCGTCTTTTTCACGAACTCCGGCACCGAGGCGGTCGAAGGCGCGATCAAAATGGCGCGCGGAGCGACGGGCCGCGGGCGAATCCTCTACCTCGACCACGCCTTTCACGGACTGACGCTGGGGTCCCTCTCGGCCAACGGGAACGACGAGTTCCGGTCCGGCTTCGGAGACTTGCTGCCCGGTGCGATGATACCCTGCAACGATCTCGGCGCTCTCGAGCGCGAGCTCAGGAAGAGGGACGTCGCGGCCTTCATTTTCGAGCCGGTCCAGGGCAAGGGCGTCTACGTGGCGGAGGATTCGTTTCTTCCCCAGGCCCAAGAACTATGCCGCAAGTACGGCACGCTCCTGATCGCGGACGAGGTCCAGTCCGGCCTCGGACGAACGGGCCGCTGGTTCGCCTACGAGCACTGGGGCATCGAACCGGATTTGGTGACGGTCGCCAAGGCCCTCTCCGGCGGCTTCGTCCCTGCGGGGGCGATCCTCATGAAACGGGACGTCTACAAGAAGGTTTTTTCCCGGATGGACCGCTGCGTGGTTCATTCGAACACGTTCGGGAAAAACACGCTGGCGATGGGCGCAGGTCTCGCGACCCTTCACCTGATCGAGGAGGAAAGGCTCCTCGAGCGCGCGGAGCGCCTCGGGAATCTCTTTTTGGAGAAGGTCCGCGAGACCTGCGGCGGGTTCGAGATGTTCAAGGAGGTCCGCGGCAAGGGAATGATGGTGGGGATCGAGTTCAAGTCCCCCAAGTCCCTCAAGCTCAAGGCCGCCTGGGCGATGATCCACGCCGCGAACAAGGGCCTTTTCGGCCAGATGATCGTCGTCCCGCTCATGGCCAAGCACCGGATCCTCACGCAGGTGGCCGGCCACGACATCGACCTGGTCAAGCTCCTGCCCCCCCTCGTCATGACCGAAGCGGACGTGGACTATTTCGCCAAATCCTTGGCCGAGGTCGTCGCCGAATGCCACAAATTCCCGGGCGGGGCGTGGGAGACCGGCATGATGCTCGCCAAGAACGCGCTGGCGTCACGAAAGGGCGTCGAGCCGAAGGAAATTTCTCTAGAGCCTCTTCTGGATTGACCGTCCCAGCAGTGCTGAGACAAATGCCTAGGCGCTCACCCGCGAATAATCCGACTTCTTCGCCAGAATCCCGTAGCTCTTCATCTTCTTGTAGAGCGTGATGCGCGACACGCCCAGGGCCTTTGCGGTCTTGAGGCGCGAGTAATGGTGTTTCTTCAAGGTTTCCACGATCACGTTCTTCTCCAGGCTCGTCACCTGTTGGTCGAGCGACGTCGCCCTGGGGCCGAGGGTGAACTCCTCCCGGAGCTTGTCCGAGAGCGACTCGGCGTCGATGATCTTGAGGCCCATCGCGGCGCAACGCTGAAGTTCGTTCGAGAGCTCCCGGATGTTTCCCGGCCAGTCGTAACGGAGGAGAAGTCCCATCGCCTTGGGGTGAACCTTGATCTTCGCCCCCGTCTCCTCCTCGACCTTTTTGAGAAAGTGATCGATGAGCAGGGGGATGTCTTCCTTGCGGTCCCGGAGAGGCGGCGGGACGACCTTCACGACGTTGACGCGGTAGTAGAGGTCTTCCCGGAATTTGCCTTCCTTGACCATCGCCTTGAGATCCCGGTTGGTGGCGGCGATGACGCGGACATTGATTTTTCGGTACTCGTTGCCGCCGATGGGACGGATCTGGCGCTCTTGAAGCACTCGCAGCAGCTTGGACTGCATGGAGGACGAGAGTTCGCCGATTTCGTCCAAAAAGACCGTCCCCCCTTCCGCGACCTCGAAGAGCCCCTTCTTGTCGGCCGTCGCCCCCGTGAAGCTCCCCCTCTTGTGCCCGAACAGCTCGCTCTCGAGCAGCTGCTCGGAGAAGGCCGCGCAGTTTTCCGCCACGAACGGGGCCGCCTTTCGCGGGCCGTTGTAATGCAGGGCTCGGGCGATCAGTTCCTTTCCGGTGCCGCTCTCGCCTTGGATCAACACGGTCACGTCCGAGTCCGTGACACGGTCCAGAACCTTGAGGACGTCGCGGAGCCGTGGGCTCTTTCCGACGATTTGGTCGTAGGCGTACCGGAGATGCATCTCCTCCTGCTGCAGCCGGTATCGCTCCCGGACGGCGGCGTATTCCTGCTCCGTCACGTCGAGGCGTTGTTTGAGCAGGTCGTTCAGTTCTTGGATTTGCTTTTGGGAGACCTCCAGATCCCGTCCGCGCCGGCGGATTTCCTCCATCTGGCGCGCGTTCCGGAGGGCCAGGGCGGCCTGGTCGGCGAAGCCCTCGAGAAGGGTTTGATGGCTTGCGTCGAATTCCCCCTCGCTCAGGCGGTTGTCCACATAGATGACGCCCATCACGTCCGCGCCCATCCGCATCGGCACGGCCATCACGGCGCGGATGTCCAGTTCGATCACGCTGTCCGCGTCCTGGAACCGGTCGTCCTCCTGGGCGTTGGTCACGAGGACCGACTTGGCAGTCACGGCGGCCTCGCGGGCGACCGTCGTGCTGAACCGGCCCTCGTCCGTCCCCTCCTCCAGGCTCTGCCGGTCCATGTTTCGCGAGACGCGGACCTTGAAGCCGCTCTCCTCCAAGAGGAGCAGGAAACCCCGCTCCGCCTTGAGGAGGTCGAGGGAGATCTCCAGGATCGTCTCGAGCAGAAAGTTCACGTTTTGTTCGGACGCGAGCAATCGGTTGATGCGCGCGATCTCAATGAGTCCTGCGTTCGCCATGGGGGCCCCCTCCCTTGAAAGTGTCGGTCGTTTTAAGATTCAATCGCTCCAAAGTCTCCAGAATTTTTTCCCTCTTGCGGTCGCGGAAGAAACTCCCGCGCCACGCCTCGGGAATGCGCGCCGCGAGCCGGTCCAAGGTCTCGAGCGCCTCCCGGAGGCGGGCCTCCGCGTCCCCGGGGCGTTCCGCGCGAAGCAGCCAGCCGAGGGCGCTCAGGATCTCCGTCAGATTCGCGTCGTCGTTCCGAGCGGTGTAATAGCCCCGGGCCCGTTCCAGGGCGGCTTCTCCCCGCCTGACGTCGGCCGGCTCCGCCCTTGCGGCCATCTTGCCCTCCAGGAGGTCGCATTGGGCGAGGATCTCGGCATCCCCGGGGTGATTTTTTCTCATGTCCTCCACGGCGGCGGCGCATCCGGCGTCGTCCCCCGCCGTAAAACGGTAATAAGCGTCGTAGAGGGCCGCCCGCGCCCGCTCCGCCGCCGTGCCGGCCCGCCCGAGGGCCCCCCGGGCCTTTTGGACGTATCGGCCGAAATCCTCGACATGGCCCTCCTTGTCCGCCACGTGCGCGAGAAAGAGGTAATTCTGGCCCTCCAGCCCCGTCAGCCCGTTTTCGATCGCGAGTTTGAGGGACGCATGTCCCAGCGCCCCGGCCCGGTCGAGCCGCCCGAGCGTGAGATAGAGATGGGACAGATTGCCCAAGATCGCCGCGCGCGTCTGGAGGCTCGCGCCGGTTTCCGATTCCCGAAGGGCCGATTCCATCGCAGCGAGGGCGTCGTCGAACGCCCCCGCCTCCTGGGCGCAGAGTCCCATGTTCATGAGGATGACCGGCCGCCACTCGTCGCCCTGCGGCAGGAGACCCAGCGCCTGGCGGTAGAGATCCATCGCCCCTTCGAAGTCCTTGAGCGCCTGCCGGGTCATTCCGAGAAAATTCCGCACGGACATCCGGCCCCGGGGGTCGCCGGATCTCTCCCAGGGGGCCTCCGCCTGGCGGAAGATCGCCTCCGCCTCGGCGTAACGGCCGCGGCTATGCGCGATCCATCCCAAGCGATTGAACGCCTTGCCCCGCTGGACGTCGGTCAGATCGGGCAGTTCGAGGAGACGCCGGACGAAGGCGTCCGCCCGGTCGAGATCGCCGGTCTCGAGGAGGACGAGGGAGGCCGTTTCAAAAAGTTCCTGGCGCAACGGGCGGGGCGCGCCTTCGACGCCTTCCCCGAAACGCCGGAGCCATTCCTCCAAATGCAGGCGCGCCCGGAGATGATTTCCGGCCAGATAGGTTTCACGGACCAGCGCGAGGAGCTCCGCCGGCGTCGCGGCCGAGGCGAGCGAGCGGATAAGCTCGTCCCGCCGTTCGCCCTCCACGCGGAAGGCGTCCCGGCCGTCGTCCAGCCCGCGGACGAGCCAGCCCTCGTTCTCCAGCTGATCGAGAAGCGCGGCGGCGTCCCCGGAGGCGTCCCCCGTGATCCGCCGGACCAGCTCCGCCGAGAGGGGGACCCGGGAAAAGGCGCAAAGAGAGAGGATCTCCTTTTTCTTCGCCTCCAGGTTCAAAAGCCTCATCGCCACGACGTCGTCGAAGCTCCGGGCGGAGGAGAGGCGCGCGACATCGAAGACGGCGCGGTCCCCGTCGACTCGAAGGGTTCCGTCCGCGAGCCAGAACTCCACGAGGGTGATCACGCGAAGGGGAACACACCCGGCGATCCGAACGGCCGCCTCCAAGACCTCCGGCGGCAGGGGATCCGTCATCAATCGGTCCTTCAGGAAGGTTTCCGTCTCCTCGCGCGCCCACGGCTTCGCGGCCTCATCGCCGGCCGTCTCTTCGGGAGGATTGACCCGGAAGAAGGATCGGCGGTTGTGCAACGAGGTCTTGATCTCGGAGACGGTCCGAAGCGCGAACGACTCTCCTTCGGCGGCGTTCAAGGCCTCCAGGACGCGGCGCGCGTCTTCAAAGCGCTCCGAAGGATCCTTCTTCATGAGCCTCATCGTCAGGTCGTTCAGGCCCGGCGAGAGGTCCGCGCGGAAGGTCCTGGGCTCCGGCGGCGTCTTTTTCAGCTGGGCGTCGATGAGACGGCTCAAGTTCCCGCGCTCTTCCTCGAAGGGGTATCGCCCCGCGAGCATCTTATAGAGACAAACGCCCAGGGCGAAGAGGTCCGCGCGGTGGTCATAGCCCTTGCCGGCCAGCGCCTCCGGCGCCAGAAAATGGATGGTGCCGGACGGCTTGTCCTTGGGACTGACGTCCTCCAGATGCCGGGCGAGGCCGAAATCGATCAGTTTGACCGCGTCATCGCGAAAGAGCGGCGCGCCGCGCACGACGAGGATGTTTTCCGGCTTCAGGTCGCCGTGAAGGAGACCTTGGCCGTGAAGGTAGTGAAGGGCCCGGAGGACCTGGACGAGACAGGAGAGGATCTGGTTGTAGTCCGCGGCCAGCGTGGCCGCGAAGAGGTCGCTGCCGTCCACGAACTCCTCGAAGAAAAAGACGGCCTCGTCGTCCTCGCCGGACGCAAAGACGCGCGCGATGTTGGGATGCGCGAGACGGCTCAGGGTCTCGAACTCCTTCCGAAGCGAATCGATCTTCTTGGCGAGCGAGGACTTGAGGACGCGCTTGAGGACGCCCCGCCTCCCGGTGGCCGTCTCGAGGGCCAGGAAGGCCTCGCCGATCCCACCCCGGCCCAACGATCTCTCAATACGATAGTCTGAAGAAGCAGTTCCCATCAGAAACACAAGGGTTAGTTACTAAACAGAAACTATTTTATCGTAATGATAAGAAAATGACTACAAGAAAAGATATTCTTTTTAGAAACAAGCTATTTTTCTAGGGGCTGACGATCTCCCCCAAGGGTCTCCGATACCCGGGGGACACTTCGAGGCGATCGGCCGGACCCGACGGCTCATCTTCGGGGGGGGACGGGGGCGTTTCCGTTGTGCTGGGCGGCACCGTCTGGATCCCTCCCTTGACGTCGTCGTTCGTCTTCCCTCCCCCGTCGCCGCCCGAAGAGACATCGGTCGGCCCGGGCGCGCCGCACGGGTCGAACGTCAGGGGGGAGGAAGCCGGCTCCGGAAGCGGGAGATCCAAGGTTGTCACCCTCCCGCAGTAGGCGGCCTTGAGGCGGACGCGCGGGGCCGGGTTCGGCCGGCCGGCCACGACGCTCGGTTGCTGGATGTCGCACGTTGTGCCGGTTGAAGTGCTTTTCAGAACCAATTCGGGAAAAAGGAGGTCCTGAAATTCAATCGGATTGTTCTTCACCCCCACGAAGGGCCCCGAGTCGCCGAACTTCTTGAGGAGACACCCTTCAATCCGGTACTGGCGGCGGTCGGTCTCCGGCTCCGGCCCTAGGTCGACGACCTTCACGTCCGCGAAGCAGAGGGTGAAGCCCGTCTCTTTGCAGTTCTCCGAGCCCTTGCCGCTGAGGCCGCGCGGCGCCCCAACCACGGTGATCGGCGTATCGCTGACGGTCCCTTCCTCGGTCCTCACCTCCCCACCCGACGGGTCCGACTCGCCGGCCCCGTCCGTAATCCCAGCGTCGGGACCTCCCATGGCCGATGAAACGCCTGAGGCCTCGGGACCGGCCATGCCGCCCGGTGTCGGGTTGGCAAAGGGGGTCAGGCTCACGCCCCCCGCCGTCTGAGCGCCCTTCGCCAGGCACCCCAATCCCAGATGAGAAAGGAGGGCCAAGGTGCAAAACGTCCTCAGGATGCCTTTCCTAGGGATCATCGGCGGATCTCCATCACCCCGGACTCCGTTTGGGAGGCCGGCTGACCGAACTCTCCCGTCCAACCGTCGCAGCGCGAAACGGATTTGGCTTCCGTCTCACCCGGGATCGTCAACGCCATTTCGGCGGTCTTAGGCGCACAGCCGGGCCCGATCTTCAATGCCGCCATGGCCTCGGTCGCCTCCCCGACGCCCAGATCCGGCTGGCAGCAGGGCACCGAGGCCAGAAACCGGAGAACGCGTCCCGGCGGGGCATAAATCTTCAGCATGATGCAGCCGTTGGAACCCGTAGCGATCCGCCACGGATCCGAATCGGGAAAGGCGGTGTCGTGGACGGAGACGGCCCCTCGCATTTGGATCCCCCCGTAAGAACCGACGAGGCGCACCCTGATCGACGTCTCGGGCCTCCCCTCCACATCGATCCGGCCGGTGACCGCCGTCTCGAGATCCTTGAAGGAAACCTGGTTGCTTGAATCGATGCAAGACAAGTCGCCCGGCGTCATGGCGATGGGCACGCCGACGATGTTGACCGGAGTCTCCGAGGTTTCATCGGAGGACGTGCCCTTTGTGTCCGCAGGCGCCGGGCCTCCGGCGTCGCCTTCCGCACCCCCGTCCGCGGCAGCGACGCCGATGCGGCCGTCGGGCCCCGCCGCCCCGTCGGGTGAGACCGCGGAGACGAACGATCCGCCGCCCCGTGACGTCGCGCCCGGCGCCGGACAGCCGGCGAGGCACAAAGCCGCCATGGCGGGAATGAGCGCGAACCGACGCATTAGGGAGCCCTCTCCATCAAGGTGCCCTTGTTGACGGCAGGGGACGTGACAGGCGGGATCCCTGTGTCGAGGCCGCCGCAATCGGGGAGGGACGACACGGGCGTCATCGCCGGGATGGCGAATTCCAGGGACGCCTGCGCTGAACTCCCGCCCCCGAATCGCTTCACATTCACCCGCGGTCCTTCACTCCCTTCCTTGGTCATCGTCATGGCCATGGCATCGCCGGCCGTGTTGACTGCCCCCGTCGCCTGCGGGTCCGAGCCGGCCCCTTGATCCTTGATCCGGAACGAGTAGGACGACCCCACCACCGGCTCCAAATCCCAGTCCGACTGGCAGATGGGCTCGGCCGTCGCGATCCTCACGAACTTGCCGGCCGCCGACGGAGGGGCATACAGCCTAGCGAAGAGGCAACCGTCCAAGGTCGCCGCCCGGCCGTACTGTTTCAGGGGATCCTCGGGGGCCGAAAAGGGAATGACTCGGTCAATGACATGCCCGGGCACGGCGGTGCCGCTTTGCGCCAAGAGTTCGGTCTTGACGAGGATCTCGATCCGTCCGAGGCCGTCGACGGCGCCCGTCACGGCCAATTGCACCGGCGAAAAATAGAGCGAGGTCCCCGGCTGAATGCAGTGCGGGGCCGGCGAAATGCCGAGGGGCAGGCCGGAGACGACGATCGGCGCGTCACTGGTCGCGTCGGTCGTCGAGCCGTCGGAGGGATCGCCTGCTCCGTCACCGCCTCCCCGGTCCGTCACCCCCGACGGGACATCCCCGCCGCCCATGCCCGAGGAAGGCAGCCCTCCCCCCTCGGATCGGCCGACTCCGTCGGTCACGGGCGCCAGCATGGGGCCGGTCCCGGGCGCTCCCCCCGTCCGTCCGGTCCCGGTCAGACAGCCGGAGGCCCCGCCGGAGACGGAAAGGACCGCCAAAATCAGAAGTATTTTCCGAAGCATAGTGATTATCATTTTGATTATCGACGGAAACATACCTGGAATTGTCAATTATTATAAGCCCCTTTCAGAATTTTTGGCACGTGTTTTGACTAGCGACCTCTACGTCCCTTTCCCCTTAGATCTTTGAAGGCAAGGGACGTCCCGAGCCAGTAGTTTTTGTGGTTTCGGGACGAGCCGTAGCGAGCGCTGTCCCGCGGGAAGCGGGACGCCTTACCTCATTATTTGCTGTACCGTTCGGCCCGCCCTTCGTTCCACGGGACCCATTGGCCGTCAAAATCGATCATCACGTAGAAACACTCCGCACCCTCGCCGCGTACGACGAACTCCTCCTTGACCGTCTGGCTGTCGTAAACGTCCGGAGAGAACGGGATCGATTCGTCCAAATAGCCGATCTTTCTGCCCGAACCGTCAAGCATGTTGCAGCGGACTTCGAGCGATTTGGCGTGCCTGGCCGTGAACTCCCCACTCAACCGGAAGACACCCGCGGGGTCGTACCATTTTCGCCCGGTTTGGACCTTGACGTCGATGAGCTCCGACTCGTAGCCCGCCGAGACGGAGGCTCCTTCGTGCTCCTGGCCGTCGAAATCGACCACCGAGAGCCGCCAAGCGCTGTGGGTGTGGTCGCGGACGACATCCTTGAAGACCGTCCCGAGCGCCTCCGCAGAATTCGCCGGTACGGAACGGAGGATCTCATATTTCGCCTCCTGCATGAAGCTCTGAGACGTCCGGACGTAAAGCTTCATCTCCTGCGCCCAGGGGATGGAGCCGGTGAACAAGACGTTTCCCGTGGCGACGTCCGTCACATCGTAGGTCCGTTCCAGGCTCGGATACAGGTTGATCGCGCCCGGCTCGCTCGGCAACGAAGAGATCGCCCCCTTCTGGAGTTTCGTCTCGGGGTAGCCCAGCTTCACCGTGACGGCCTGTATCGTGGAGGCCCCGAGGCCGGGCACGGTCATCGAGATCGCGGTCTCTTTTTGCGTGAGCCGGCAACCCTGCTGAAAGGTCCCGCTGCCGTTGGGATATCTCGTGACGATCCTCGGCGCCGCCGGGTCCGGAAGGCAGGCGCCGGAGATCGTGAAGGAGGGATCGGAAATCGCGTGAGCGAAGTCGAACCGGACCATGATGAGGGGCTTGGTCGCGGAGATCTCGATCTTGGGGGTCAAGGTGGGCTCCGCAGCCGTGAAGGTCTTTGCTGTCTCGAGGAAGCCGCCGTCCCTCGATTGCGCGACCAGGGTGTAGGTCGCGTTCGGGTGGCGGAGGCGCGTGTAGAAGACGCCCGAGTTCTGCGCCAGGTCGATCCGGCAGTGGAGGGGCGCCGCCGGCTGGGCCGTGAAACCGCGGCAGTTGCCCAGGGCCTCGTCGCAGGCCGTGCCGTTCAAGAGGGGCTCGTACTTGAAGTAATTCGCGCTTCCCGCATTCAGGTCGTTTCCGGAGGGGTCGATCACCAGGTCCCCCTCGCAATCGCCGTCGGGGCTCAAGGGGGCGTAGAGGTAAAGCGAGGCCACGGGCCCGGTGGCCTTGTATTGAACGCGGATCAGGTCCAGCCGCGTCTCGGTCAGGTTCTGGGTGCCGTCGAGCGAAAGGCCAAAAGGCTCGTCGACCGGGGCCGGGGTCGGAGGCGTCGTCGGGTCGGGGACATCGGGACTCGTCCCGCCCGAGGGGTTGTCCGGCGTGATGACCTCGCCGCCGTCTCCTTCAGGCGCCGGGGCCTCGCCCGCGTCGCCGTCCTTATCCGCGCCGTTGCGCGGCAGAACGGTCAGGTCCGCGCTTTCGCTGAAGTCATCGCCGCGACCGATCCTGATCTCATAGTCCCCGGGAAGGATGAGGCCGGGAATGGTCACGCGCGCCCGCATCTCGCCGTCTTTGTCCCCCGTGGGCTCCAACCCTTCCAGGACCGAGGGAAAGCCGCAACCCGAGCCCTTGCCCTTGGGGGCGAAGCAAACCGTGTCCCCCTCTTCCAATCCTTCTCCGATCAGGAGGACCGTCTCCGACGCGCGCGTCTCGGACGGTTCCACCCGAAGACCCGAGGCCCCGCCGCCCCCGCAAGAGGCGAGCATCCATAACAGGGCCCCCAGGGTTCCACAGCCGGACAAGATGCGATTCGTCGTCTTCATAGGTGTTTATCTCCCAGCGATCGAGAGTGCAGGGGGCGTGCCAGGCAGGGGCTCCAAAAGAGGAATTTAATTCGTTGATTTGATTGATCTTTCTCTATAGGTCCGAGGGGGGCGGGATGAAGAAATGAAGAAAACGTTAAGCGTCATTAACCTTCTGGTGCTCCTGGCCCTCCTCCTCGTGTCCGTCGCCGCCCGCGCCAAGGACAAGCACCAAGAGGAGATCCCCGACGCCCTCGATTACGACCGCCGCAAGGCCGTCAGCCGCCGCTTTGAACTCTCCCCTTACGGCGGCGATTTTTTGGGCGAGAAATTGAATCACTCCTTCGTCGTGGGCGGCAATCTGCAGTTCAATTTCACGAACACCCTGGGAATCGCCGGAGACTTTGCCTGGAGTCCGTCCAACCCGGATCGATCCAGCGCCTTCGGGGCGACGGTGGCTAATGACAACGTCTACATGATGGACGGCGCATTCGTCGTCACGATGCCGTCGGTGTTCCGGAGCGGCAAATCGATGATCGAGGCGGACCTCTTCACCTCCCTCGGCGCCGGCGTCGTCCGGTTCGACGGATCGAACCGGATCGGCGGATTCGTCGGCGGAGGCATGAAGATTCGGCCGAACATTTCCTGGCTCGCGTTTCGCGTCGAGATCCGGAACTACTTCGCCGCCGTGGATAACCCCGTCGGAGGCGACTTCGAATACATCCTCAACTTCCGCCTCGGCCCGACCTTTCTCCTTCCGCCGGACCTGTAGGGGCTTTGCGCTTAGAATTGCAGCCGCAGGAACCGTCACACAACTTATCTCACGGGCGACCGAAAATGGACGCGTGCTCACGATCTCTCCCCCTCAAGCCGTCGCGGCCCTTCAGTCCCTCGCCTTCTTCCAGTCGCTTGCCCGTCCGGGCGGGCCGGCCTTCGAACCCATGCTGGAGGTCAACTGGATCCGGACGGCGCAGGAATTCGGCCTCCGGGGAAACCCTCAAAACCCTTGGAATTCGTTGATGCAGCACTCGCGCCTTCTCCAGGCGACATCCCCGACGGGGGAGACCTGCCTGGGGCTCTTTCTCCTCCACCAGCCGGATTACGAGTCCGGGGAGCTCTACCTCGCCCCCCGCTGCCAGGGCCTTCAAGCGGCCTTCCGCCTGGAGATGCCGGCCGTCTTCCGCTCCTACAAGCACTGCACCGATCCCCTGACCGATGAAGAGCCCACGTACCTGCGGACACATGCCCTGGATGCCAAAGGTCGCCTCCAGACCCGCGGCTTCGTCCGTTTGAAAGACCTCTGGAAGCAGGGCGACGCCGGCATCGACCACGGGCGAGTGCGTTACTTCGCCTCGCATCCCGGGGAATTGGCGGCCTTGGGCGCCCTGCAGGTCACGCGCGCCTTCGACGCCTCGGACCTCCGCTGGGCCCCGAGCCCGTGGGCGCGTTTTGTCCTCCAAACCAACGGATTGGAGGGCGCCGTCGCCGCACGGGATTTGGGAATGGGGTGGATACTGGCGGACGAGAACCCGTCCGCCCCGCCGGGCGGCGTCTTCTCTCACGGGCCGCTTTGATTTTAATGGACCGTCACTTCGAAGCTCTCGAGGAGTTTTTCCAAAAATTGGACGGGACGGACCTCGCGGCGGGAACGCGCGAGGGCCAAGGCCTTTTCCACGTACTTTTGGCAGCGATCGATCTCGAGGTTTCTTGAGAGGAAGGCCTCGATCACGTCGAAGTTGAGATTCTCGGCCGAGGTCACGTTCGCGAAATCATCGACCATCGCCTCGTCCAGCATCTCGATCGCCTTCTTCTTCTCGCCCTTCTTCAGGTAGGCCATCGCCATCGTCGCGTGGGCCTGGTGTTCGAACGAGGCGCTGCCCTTGGCCACCTTGAGCACGTGCTTCAGCTTCTTCAGGGCGTTGTCGTACTGGGCGAAGCGGTCGATCAACAGTTTGGCCATGATGATCTTGAGCGCGGGGTCTTCCGGCAGGAGTTTTTCCGCCTTTTCGTAGTAGCGCCAGGCGTCCTTGAATTCGCCCTTGATCTTGGAGAGGACCCCCAGGCTCGAGAAAAAGAGCGCCGACTGGGTCACGTTCTTCTCCGTCTCCGCCTTCTCCAGGCCGTTCTTCAAGAGGGATTCGGCGCCTTCAAAATCCTTTTCCTTGATGCGGCGGAAGGCCTCGTAAATCTCCTTGGAGACGTTTTCCTTGTCGGGATCGGTCATCGTTTGCCTCGAGCCAGTATAGCAACCATTGGGCGGTGGATAAAGCCGTTTGAAGCGACAATCTGGTCGGCGTAGAGGTCCAGGCGTTTCCCGTCAAAGAGCGTCGAGCGTCCGCCCGCCTCCTCCAGAATGAGAGAAGCGGCCGCCACGTCCCAGGGCTTCAGCCCCAACTCCCAAAAGCCGTCGAACCGTCCGCAGGCGATGTAACACATGTCGATCGCCGCGGCGCCGTCGCGCCGTACGGCCTGGGCGGTCTTGAGGAAGTTCGTGAAGTGGTCGATGTTGTCGTTCTTGGCCGTATGGACGTCGTAGGCAAAACCGGTCGCGAGCAGGGCCCGATTGAGGGCCTTGATCGACGAGACCCGGATCTTCTTCTTGTTCAGGAACGCTCCCCCGCCCCGGACCGACCAAAAGAGCTCGTCCAAGATCGGGTGATAGACGACTCCGGCGATGATCCGGCCCTCGTGCTCGAGGGCGATCGAGACGCAGAAGCAGGGATAGCCGTGGGCGTAGTTCGTCGTGCCGTCCAACGGATCGACGATCCACTTGTAGTCGGAGCCTTTGAGATGGGCACCCGTCTCTTCCGTCAGGATGTCGTGATCGGGATGGTTTGTCCGGAGGATCTTGAGGATCTTCTCCTCGCAGGCGCGGTCGACCTCCGTGACGAGGTTGATCTCCCCCTTGTAATCGATGTTGCGGACCCTGCCGTAGGATTTTTTCTGGATCGCACCGGCCGCTTTGGCCGCCTGGACCGCCGTCTTCAGGAAACGGCTCCTCATAACGCCCTCGCCGCCACGACCGCTTCGACCCGCTCCGCGCCCGCCTGTTTCAAAGCGCGCGCCGCCTCGTGAAGCGTCGCGCCGCTCGTGGCCACGTCGTCGACCAGCATCACATGCAGACCGGCCACGCGTCCCGGCTCCTTCAATTGAAAGACGCCCCGGAGGTTCTTTCGCCTCTCCTCCACGGAGAGCGTCGCCTGAGCGGGCGTGGGACGGACCTTTCTCAGGAGAAAAGGGTTCATCGGCAGGCCCGTCCGCCGGGAGAGCCGCCGGGCCAGCAGGACCGCTTGGTTGAAGCCGCGCTCGCGGAGCCTCCCCGCGTGCAGGGGAATGGGGAGGAGCAAGTCGACGCCCCCGAAGGCGGTCGACCCCGCCATGCGGTCCCCCAACAGTCCCGCCAGCTTCTCCTCGCCCCGGTACTTGAGACGGACCACCAACTCGAGGAGCAATCCCTCGTACCGGCCCGAGGCCCGGAGACGGTCGAAAGCGGGCGCGTCGGTGATGCAGCGGCCGCAACGATGATCGGGGCCGGCGGCGAAAGGCTCGGCGCAGACCGGACACGAGGGGGAGCCCAAGGCCGGCCAGCGGGCCTCGCAGACGCCGCAAAGGGAGTCCCCGGGCCGGATGAAGTCACCGCAGGCCTCGCAGCGCGGCGGAAAAAGCATCGCCAGGGGGGCTCTCAGGAGTCGGGAGAAGACGGGCATGATCATTCGGCGGCCAGCGGGCGTATCTCCCTCACGCCGCTCTTGGAAAACTTGAAGGTGGATTCGGAGACGGGTTCGTTCGCGCGCACGGCGGAAAAGACGTACTCGCTCTTGTTCCCGCCCTTGGGGAAGAGCGTCGCGCCGCGCGCGAGATGGTCGGCGGGATCGACGGTCAGGATGATCTTTGAGAACGGAGACGACTTCGATCGGGGAACCAGCGTCAACGAATCGTCCTTTCCCTCGGACACCTTGAACTCCTTGGACATCTCGCCCAAGCCGCCCAAGAAAGCCAACGCTTCCTTGGAGACCACGTCCTGGACGTGGTCGATGACCTCGACCTCCTTGTCCTTGGGGTGATAGATCCAGAGGGTCTCGCCGTCGGAGAGGTAGTGACGCTCGCGCTTGCCCCCGTACCGGATCGAAAACCGGCCCGGCTTGGAGAACACCAATTCTCCGGATTCCGACACTTCGCGGTCCAGGACCTCGACGACCGTTTTTTGGGTGAACGAAGCCGAAAACGATTCGGTATTGCGGTAGGCGTCTTGGACGCGTTCCGCCAATCCGCCTCCGGCGGATCCCGCATGGGCGGCGGACGCGATGACAATCACCGCGGCATTAGCCGTCATTCGAAGAAAGATTCCCCGCATAAACCTCTCTCGGCTTCGATCCGTCCGCCGGCCCGACGACTCCCTGCGCTTCCATTTTTTCGATCAGCCGCGCCGCCCGGTTGTAGCCGATCCTCAAGCGCCGCTGGATCATCGAGATGGAGGCTTGCCGCGTCTCCGTGACGATCTGAACGGCCTGATCGTAGAGCTCGTCGTGGTCGTCGTCGCCGCCGACGCCCCCCGCCGCGCCCTCCTCCTCCATGGGCTTGAGCACCGATTCGTCCAGGAACTCGGGCTGGCCCTGCGACTTCCAGTGGTCCACCACGCGCGCGATTTCCGTCTCGGACACGAACGCCCCATGGACGCGCAACAGCCCCCCGGCGCCCCCGATCGTGCAGAGCATGTCCCCATAGCCCAGCAAATGCTCGGCGCCGACCGTATCGATGATCGTCCGCGAATCGTGCTTGGAGGAGACCTTGAAGGAAATGCGCGCCGGGAAGTTCGCCTTGATCAGTCCGGTCAGCACGTCCACCGACGGCCTTTGGGTCGCGAGGACCAGATGAATGCCCGCCGCGCGCGCCATCTGCGCCAGCCGCGCGACGGAGTTTTCCACGTCCTTTGCGGCCGTCATCATCAGATCCGCCAGTTCGTCGATGATGATGACGATGTACGGCATCTTCTCCTCTTTCGGCACCTGCTTGTTGTAGCCGGCGATGTTCCGCGCCCCCTTGTGCGAGAGGACCTCGTAGCGCCTCTCCATCTCGCGCACGGCCCAGCGGAGCGCCATCGAGGCCTTTTTCGGGTTCGTCACGACCGGCAACAGGAGATGCGGAATGTTCCCGTAGATGGAGAGTTCGAGCATCTTCGGGTCCACCATGATCAGGCGCACGTCTTGAGGGGTCGCCTTGTAAAGGAGCGAGAGGATCATGGAGTTCACGCAAACGCTCTTGCCCGCCCCGGTCGCGCCGGCCACCAAGAGGTGCGGCATCTTGCCCAGGTCCGCAAGGTAAGGGATGCCTTCCGTGTCCTTGCCCAGGGCGAGAGTCAGCGGCGAGTCGGCCTTGAGGAACTTGGGATGCCCGATCACGTCCTTCAGCCACACGGTCTCCCGCGTGATGTTGGGGATCTCGATGCCCACCGCGGCCTTGCCGGGGAGCGGCGCGATGATGCGCACGCTCTTGCCTCCCATGGTGAGCGAAAGGTCGTCCTCGAGGTTGACGATTTTGTTGACCTTCACGCCGGCCGCCGGCTCGAACTCGTACATCGTGATGACCGGCCCCGGATGGATCTCCGTGATCCGTCCCTCGACGTCGAAATCCATGAGTTTTTTCTCGAGGACCTTCGAGTTGAGCTTGAGGCTCTCCTCGTCCACCTTCACCGTCTCCTGGCTCTCGGAGTCCAAGAAGGAGAGCTGAGGGAGCTGAAAGTCGGCGACGATCGGCGAGATCAGGTCCAACTGGTCGCGTTTGTCGAGTTTCTTGGCTTCTTGTAGGTCGACGCGCGGCAAGATCTTGGGTTGCGGTCCGTCGTCACCGGCCGAGCCGGATGCCGACTCCAATCGGGGAGAGATTCCGCTCTCTCCCCGATACCCCTCATCTGTCTTTTTTGCGACTTGAGGTTCCTCCTTCTTCTCGGGCGCCAGGGGGACAATCTTGAGGGGGGGCGCGGGGCGCGGCGGCGCGGGCGACGGCGGAGCGCCGGCTCCGTGGATGATCTTGGGCTCGCCCTTGACAACCAGCGGGGCCGTCTTCTTGCGTGTCTTCCAGCGGGCGCCCAGCCCCTCGAAGAGCCGGGAGACGTTTTTGCGGAACCGCGCCCAAGCGACCACCAAGGCCGTCGTCACCGCGCCGACGGCTTTTTGCGTGAGGAAGGAGAAAATGCCCCGGAAGAACTGCGCCGCCTGCACGAGCGACAGCCGTGTGATGACGAGAACCGAAAGGAGAATCCCCGAGACGGTGAAGAGATAGGCCCCCAGACTCCCGAAGAGCCTCGCGAGACGCACTCCCCCCCACCAGCCGAGGAGGCCTCCCGCGTCCATCTCGCGGCCGCCCAGCATGACTTCGCCGAACCGAAGGTGACTGAAGAGCGAGCAAAAAAGGATGAGGGCCGCGTAGGAAAGGATGCGGAGCCCTCCGAAACGGAGGTCCTTCAGATTGCGCTGGGCGAAATGCGTCACCGCAACCGCGAGGAGGGCGAACGGAATCAAGTACGCCCCGTAGCCCAGGAGGGCCATGAGGAGGTCCGAGAGATGGGCGCCGACCACGCCGCCCAGGTTCTGGACATTCCGCCCGACGGCGAGCGTCGTGAACGACGGATCGGCGGCATTGTACGAGAAGAGGCAGAGCGTCAGAAATACGGCCGCGGCGAGCGACAGGACGCCGTAGATCTCCTTGGCGTGTCCGCGGGGGAGACCTTCCCCGCGGGCCCCCCGTTCAAAGCCTTTTTTTGCGCGTGACGACATGAAAGTGCGCGTAAAAACTACCGGAAACCGGAAAGTCTTGTCAAAGACCAATTTGGTTGGACGATGTTGATTTATTTGATAAAATTATTGATTCCGTGGGAGAGACATCGATGCCCCGCAAGTGCGTTCTCATCGTGGAAGACGATCGCGACCTTCAGGAGCTGCTCCGCAAGAGGCTGGAGAGCAAAGGGTTCGACTGCGAATCCGCCTATACGGTGGAATCGGCCCTGCACCGGCTGAGAGAAAACCGCCCCGATCTCGTTCTGCTCGATTTGGGTTTCAAGGACGCAAACGGAACGGTCTTTTTGAATAACGCCCGCCACTGGCTCCCGGAGGGGGTCAAAGTCCCCCCCATCCTCGTCCTGAGCTGTTTCAACGACAAGGAGGTCGTCGATTTCGTCATGGACCAGGGCGCGGTGGGATTCTTGGCGAAACCGTACGACCCGACGATCCTCGTGAACACCATCAACGATTACATCCACCAGGCCTCGCCGAACTAGACTAAGAGGTTACCTCCGCCGGCAGCTTGACGGTGAAGCGGCTGCCCCGGCCGCACGTGCTTTCCAACCTGATGAGCCCCCCGTGCCTCTCCACCATGAATTTGCAAATGGAGAGCCCGATGCCGAACCCCCCCGTCTTCCAGGGCAGGCGCGACGCCGCTTGGGCGAACATGTCGAAGATCGAATCGCGCTCCTCCACCGGGACGCCGATGCCCGTGTCTTCCACTTCGATCGTGACCTCGTTTCCGGCGCTTTCGAGCCGGACACGGACGCTTCCCGGCGCCTCCGTGAACTTCACGGCGTTGTCGAACAGGTTCAGAACCACCGTTTTCATCTTGTCGGCGTCCCAACGGACCCAAACGGCCTCTTTGGGAAGAAATTTGAGGCACTGAAGCCCTTTTCTTTGGGCCAGCGGCTTCATCAGTTGGCAGGCCTCCTCCACGATCTTCCTGGCGTCGACGGACGAGACCCTGAGGTCCATCCGCCCGGATTCGATCTTCGTGAACGTGAGAAAGTTGCCGATGAGCCTCCCCAGCCACTCGGCGTTCACCTTGGCGATGTCGAGGGTCTTGCGCTGGGCCGGCTCCAGGGGCCCGTCGATGCCGTCCAGGACGATGCCCACGCTTTCCTGGATGGCGGCGAGAGGCGTCTTGAGCTCGTGCGAGATCATCGAGGCGAAGTTCGTCTTGATCTGGTCGACTTTTTTCAGTTCCTCGTAGGCGACGCGGAGTTCTTCCTCCGCCCTTCGCCGGGCGGTCACGTCGCGGAAGCTCCACACGCGGCCGACGGGCTTTCCTCCGATGATCTGCGGTTTGGAATACCGCTCGAAGATGCGCCCGTCCTTGAAATCCAGAATATCGAAACTCTCGGATTCGGGCGTGGCATAGAGCTCGCGCACCTTGCAGAGAAAATCCTTCGGGGCCACGAGCTGATCCATGACGAAGGCCAGGGCCGCGTCATCGTCGGACCGTTTCATGATTTCGTCCGGAATCCTCCACATGCGGACGAATCGCAGGTTGTAGCTGACGATCCGGCCCTGCAAATCCACGACGAGAATGCCGTCGGCGGTCGATTCCAGCGTGGCCTTCAAGAGGGATAAGCTCTTCTGAAGCTCGCGCTCCGTGGACAGAAACCGATCCGTAATATCCTGGAAGACCACGACCCCGCCGACTATCTCGCCCCTCTCGTTTCTAATCGGCCGTCCGGTCGAACGCAGGCAGACCCCGTTCGGAATCTTCGGGTTCCTCATGAACATCTCGACCTCGTCCGTCGATTCCCCGCGAATCGCCCGGATGAGGGGATTCTCATCGGTCGGGAAGAGCGTCACGCCGTCGGGACGGAAAATGCCGTAGGTCTCGCTCCATTGTTCGTAATGCGTATTCTCCGCGCTTTGCCCGGTGATCTTCTCGGCCATCGGGTTGAAGAGCAGGATTTTTCCGGCCGTGTCGGCCACGATGACGCCCTCCCCCAAGCTGTTCAAGATCAGCTCGAGGAGGCCGGTACACTGTAGTTCCGATGCGTTCATGGCCGTGATGGAGGGACGAGTGCGCAGCCCCCTCCATCTCCGGAGGACGCCGGGGGAGACGGCGGAGAGACGGCGACGGCCTTGGTGGTCACGACGTCGGTCGTCGACTCGCTTCCCACGGTGATCGTCTCGCCGCCCGCGGCGCAGCGAAAGACTCCGGGAAGCGCCGCCGCCTCGAAATCCTTTTGGGGCGGGTCGCACGGCTCGATCGACGAGCCTCCCGTGAAGGCCTGGCTGATCGGCTCGAACTTGAGCGTATAAGAGACGTCGGGCCTAAGACCGGCGATGACGAAACCGCCGGCCGCGGCATCGCAGTCAGGTGAAGTCCCCGTGTAGAGCGAGCCGGACACGAAGCTGGTGGACTCCGAGAGGGGGTCGGCCTCGTTCGCGGCGATGACGTTCACCCCCTGCAGCTCGGTCGTCCCGTCCGCGCGAAAGGCCGTCCCGTCAATCCGGCAGAATCCCGCGTCGAAGGCGGTCGCGGGATACAGCGACGAGATCGCCACCCGGTCGTCGAAATGGGGCGTGAGTTGCGCCGCGCCGTCGATGAAGAGCGGAAACATGGTGGGGATGGCCTCCGACTCGCTTTGGTCCCCCTTCAAGTACTTCACGGCGGAGCCCAGGTTCACCTGCGTGTGATCCAGCCCGATCATGTGGCCGATCTCGTGGAAGATCGCCCCCTTGAAATCCTCCACCGGCACTTCAGGATCGGCGGCGGCGTCCGTGCCGTTGATGAATTTTCCGTTCAGGACCGCCTGACCCTCCGTAATAGTGAGGATGCCATCCTCCCGCTCGACGACCCGCGGGCCGGCGAATCCCAAGATGCTCAAGCTCGCGCCCTTGCCCTGAATCGCATCCGTGATCGACCCGTCGTCGTCAAAGAGAATCGGGCTTTGACCCGTCCTCGCGCTTCCGGAGACGAACGGCGGGTCCTCGGTGGGACAGGCCTTCCCGGGCGGGCAGTAGGTGAAATAGTCATTCAAGTTCGAGGCGTCGACGGAGCCCAGGGTCTCGCCTTCCGCGAAATTGACATCGGCCGTCGCCACGCCGCCGATCGCGGTCACGGTCCAGTCGTCAAACAGCTCGCGGACGAGGGCGACGGCCTCGGCGTTGGACAGGGTGCCCAGCGTGGCGTCAGCCCCGCTCTCGAGGTTCACGTGCACGACGCCGTCCTTCCAAAGCACGGGAAGTCCCGTCACCTCGGTATCCACGAGGATCGGCCCCGCCGCTCGAAGCGGAAGCGGCAGGACAAGAATCAAGATGAAAACCAGCGCCCTCATCGATCAAACCTCATCGATCAACGATCGTTCTGATCTCTCCGATCATCCGGTCCAGCGGGACCGGCCCATCCCGGAACGTCTTCAAAAACCGGTTGTCGAGCGGATTGACCGTGAGGGCCGACGCGCCGGAGCCGTCGATCTCGAACCGTCCCTGTCCCCCGCCCACGGGCGAGGTGAATCCCCAGTCGCTCTCGGGATAGAGAAAGAGGAGATACGAGGCCCCGGGCCGGTAAGAGGCGCCGGCCAAGGTCATCGTCTTGGGGGAAACGAGCACGCTTTCGCCCTCCGCCACCTTCAGCTCGGGCCGGGAGGCCCCGAATTGCTTGATCAGGACCGTTCCGCCGCCGGCGACGCCTTTCAGCCCTTCCTCCACTTGGAACCGGGCGTAGGTCGCCGGGACGCCGCGCTCGTCCAGCTCGGTCGAAACGCCTTGGCAACGCCCCACGAAGATCCGCTCCGCCTGGGCGGCTAAGCGCTCGAGACTCAAAGGAAGGACGGTCGTGGCCCCTCCACGGGAGAAGGGGGCCGTCATGACGACGAAGAAGAAAAAAATGAAAAGGGCGCGGCGAAGCATAAACAATAAGTCTATAGAAACATGAACGAACTTTCACTTGAAAAAGCGCCGCCCCCAGCTACTAATGAATCAGGAATGAATCTTTCGAAAATCACCTGGGCCTCCGTCTTCCTCCTCGTGGCCGCAGGCGTGAGCTTTCTGACCGTCCGGGTCAAGACCGACGACAAGGTTTCGCCCGAGAACGTGCCCCTGCGCGAGATGAAGGTCGTCTCCCGTGCGATCGATTTCATCGAGAAGAACTACGTCGATCCCCAGGCCGTGAACGCGGGCAAGATGCTCTCCGAGGCGGTCAAGGAGCTCGTGCGTAACATCCCTCCCTTTCTGGTCAAGGAAAAGTCCAAGGAGTTGACGCTCCTCATGGGCGACAAAAAACTTGCGCTGCCCGTCTCCAATCCGGTCTCGCTGGACGAGCTCCCGGTCACCCTGTCCAAAATGTTGGGATTTCTCGAACTCTTCTACAAGGGCAAGCTCGACGCCCAAGAGCGCCTCACCCTCGCCATGACGGGCGTGACCGACACGCTCGACCCGCACTCGAACTATCTCTCGCCCAAGGTCTTCAACGAATTCCGGATCGGAACCAAGGGCAACTTCGGAGGTTTAGGGATCGTGATCGGCATCCGGGACGGCGACCTCTCCGTCCTCGCCCCCCTGGAGGACACCCCGGCGTACCGGGCCGGGATCAAGGCCAAGGACAAGATCGTTCAAATCGGCGGCGAGTCGACGATCAACATGGGTCTGACCGAGGCGGTGGAGAAGCTCCGGGGTCCCGTGGGCAGCAAGGTCTCTCTCGTCATCACACGCGAGGGCGCGGCCGATCCTCTCAAGTTCACCCTGACCCGCGCCCTGATCCACATCCAGTCGGTCGCCGGACGTCTTCTCGACGACAAGCGCTTCGGCCTGGTGAAGGTCAAGAATTTTCAGGAAGACACGATGGAGCAGTTCGCCAAGACGCTCAAGGGCTTCGAGTCCGGCGGCAACCGGATCGAAGGCCTTATCTTGGATCTACGGAACGACCCCGGAGGTCTCCTCGACCAGGCGGTCGCCCTTTCCGACTTTTTCCTTCCCCGGGGCGTGATCGTGAAGACCGTCGGCGCGCGCGGCGAGACGCTCGAAGTGGAAAAGGCCGGTCCCGGGGACGGCGGAGAGGGGATCCCGCTGGTCGTCATCGTGAACGAGAACAGCGCGTCGGCCTCGGAGATCGTCGCAGGAGCCCTCCAGTTCAACGACCGCGCGGTTGTCATCGGCAACCGGTCCTTCGGCAAGGGTTCGGTCCAGACGGTCTATGACCTGAAGGACGGATCGGCGCTCAAGCTCACCATCGCAAAATACCTGACTGCCAAGGATTACGCCGTTCAATCCAAGGGCATCAATCCCGACGTCGGGCTGCAGCCCGCCACGGTCCCCGCCAAGCTCACCGACGACAAGGGCAAGCTCACGCGCCGCGTGGACCTGTTCGAGGACGTGAAAAAACGCGAACTGGACTTGGAGGAGATGCACGACGGGGATGAAGAGGAGCACAAGGACCCCGGCCTCCCCCCCCCTCCCGTCCAGATGACCTACCTGGCCCCGGACAAGGACCGGGACGGCACCGATGATGAGGACGACAACGCCGGCAAGATCGACCTCTCCGGCGATTTCCCGGTCGTGATGGCCGCTCGCATCTTGGAATTGTCCTTGAACCTGGCCCAATACATGCCGTCCGACCGGGCCATCCTGCGCCCGAGCGTGATCGGGGCCCTCCCGCCGCTCCTGGAAGAGCTGAAGAAGTCCGAGGAGGACAAGATCCAAAAGGCGCTGGAGGCGTTGGGCGTGGACTGGTCCGCCGGCGGCAGGACGGGAAAGCCCTCCGGCGTCGCGACCGTCGAGCTTCTGGATGAGAACGAAAGGCCGCGCGAGGGGCTCTCGGCCGGCGAGTCCGGGTTCCTCAAAGTGACCGTGGAAAACAAGGGTGACGGGCCTTTCCGCCGTCTGGCCGCCGTCACCAAGAGCGAGGATCCCCTCTTTGCCAACCTCGAATTCCCCTTGGGTACGGTCGGTCCGGGGCAGACCCGCTCCTGGAAGTCGCCCCTCAAGATCCCGGATTTCGTGCATCGCCGGAAGATTCCCGTGGAAATTGTCTTTCAGGAGGACGGAGGGCGCGTTCCCAAGGCGCCCGCCCTTTCGCTCCAGATCGAGGAGCCTGAGGCCCCGCTTTTCGAATATTCCTATCGTCTGATCGACAATGGGACCCGGGGCTCGAAGGGGAACGGCAACGGCAAGGCCGATCGCGGCGAAACGGTGACCCTCGACGTCACGGTCAAGAACGGCGGCAAGGGGGAGAGCAAGGCGCCCGTCGTGAACCTCAAGAAGGTGGAGGGGGAGGAAACGTTCATCGAAAAGGGCCGCGAGGAATTGAAGCCGATCCCGCCCGGCGGGGAGTCCCAGGTCGCGCTCACGTTCCGAGTGCCGGAGACCTTGAAAGGGGAACTGTCGTTCGACCTCAACATCCACGACATGCATCTGGGCGAAGATCTCTCCGACCGGCTGGATTTTTCCGGAAACGCCGATAATCCGCTCCCGTCCCAGGGAGTCCTCCAGGCCCCGCCGGTGATCGACCTCGACTGGAAGAATCTGCCGCTCACGGTCTCGGGCGACACCTACACGCTCAAAGGCGCGGCGACCGACGACGTGGAGCTTCGCCACCTCTTCGTCTTCGTCGGCGAAAACAAGGCGTTCTACCAGACCCCGTCCAATGCCTCCAAGACGCTCGCCTTCGAGACCAAGCTGCCCCTCAAGAAGGGCGCGAACTTGATCACTTTGGCCGCCCAGGACGACCGGGAGCTAACCTCCCGAAAACAATGGATCGTCTGGAGAGAGAAGTGACGCGCCCGAGCGTCGAATTCACTTCGCGCGAAGGCGCCGGTCGGGGGGCCCGGGGGGAGCCTGCCAGCAGGTCCCCCCGCTCAGTAGTCGCGCTCGGCGTCTTCGACGGAGTACACCGCGGTCACCAGGAGATCTTCCGGCAGGTCGTCGCGCGGGCGAAGGCCGTTCGCGGAACGAGCGTCGTCTACACCTTCGACCCTCACCCCGTGACGGTGGTCGCTCCTTCGGCCGCCCCCAAGATGATCAACACGATCCGCCAGCGGGTCGCGCTGATCGAAGACTGCGGGATCGACCGGGTCGTCGTCCAGAATTTCACCAAGGAGTTCTCCCAGCAGACGCCGGAGCAGTTCTTCGAGCGCGTCATCGTCGAGCGCCTCAAGGCGCGGGAATTGTTCGCGGGCTACAATTTCACGTTCGGCGTGAGGCGCTCGGGAACGGCCGAAACCCTCGAGGCCCTGGCGCGCCGGGTCGGCATCGACGTCCATGTCGTCTCCCCTTTTCTGGTCGGCGAGACCCTCGTCTCGAGCACTCAGGTCCGCCAATTCCTTGCGGCCGGAGACCTGCCGCGGGCGGAGGAATTGCTCGCCCGTTCCTACTTCATCGAAGGAAAGGTGGTGAAAGGCCGGGGGATCGGCGGCAAGGAGTTGGGCCTCCATACCGCCAACCTGGATTCCGAGAACGACGCGATCCTCCCGACCGGCGTCTACGTGTCGTTTGCGACCGCGGGAGGCAGGCGCTTCCGGAGCGTCACGAACATCGGCCCCAACCCGACGTTCGGCTCGGGTCCCGTGACCATCGAGACCCACATCTTGGAGGGTTTCCGCCGGAACATCGTCGGGCGGAGGATCCGCGTCGAGTTCTTGCAAAAAATACGCGAGGAGATCCGGTTTGCCACGCCCTCGGACCTGGCCAACCAGATCCGGAGCGACATCCAAATGGCGGCAAGAGTTTTCGCGGAGAGAAAGTGACGGCATTCAGGTTCCTCGGCATCGTCGGCGACCCCATCGCGCACAGCCTTTCGCCGGCCATGCACAACGCGGTCCTTCGCCGTTCGGGATTCCGGTTTTTCTACCTTCCCTTTCACGTGACGCCGGACCGGCTGAAAGGTTTCGTGCGGGACGTCCCCCTGCTGCCTCTCGCGGGCTTTAACGTCACGATCCCCCACAAGGAAGCCGTCCTCAAGCACCTCTCCTGGGTCTCACCGGAGGCGAAGGCGATCGGGGCGGTCAATACGGTCGTCGTCTCGGGCAGGCGGCTCAAGGGGTATAACACGGACGCGCCGGGCTACCTCCGATCGCTCGTTCAGGAGGCGGGATTCCGGCCCCGGGGGAAGTCGGTCCTGGTCCTGGGGGCGGGAGGTTCCGCGCGCGCCGTCATCTACGCCCTCGCGGCGGCCGGCGCGAAAATCATCCTGATCGCCAACCGGACGCTCCCCCGGGCCCGGGCCCTGGCGCGCGAATTTTCCAAAAAATTCCGCCGCGTGGCGTTCTCGGCGATCCCTCTCGAGACGAAGGTCTTGGCGAGCCGCTTTCCGGCGACGGACCTTCTCGTGAACACCACGTCGGTGGGACTGGACGGCACGGCGTTTCCGCGACTCCCCCTGGCGAACCTTAAGAAAACGGCGGTCGTCTCGGACCTGGTCTACAAGCCCCCCAAGACCCCCCTTCTCAAGGCCGCCGCGCGCCGGGGCCTGACGATCCACACCGGAGACGGCATGCTCCTCCACCAGGGCGCCCTGGCCTACCGCCTGTGGACGGGGCGCAAGCCCGACCTCAAGGTGATGAAAAAAGCGCTTCTCGACGCGATGAAACGGCGTTAGAAGCGGCCTTCCATGAAACGATTTCTTCAACACCGCGGCTTCGCCTTGATCGAACTGATGGTCGTCGTGGCCGTCCTCTCCCTGGCTGCCGCGTTTTTCGTCCCCCGCTTTCTCAAGCACCAGATCCGCACGCGGCAGGAGGAGTGCACGGCCAACCTGCGCTCCTTTTACGAGGCTCAGAAGGTCCGCCGCGAAAAGGCCGGTTCTTTCGCGACGGACATGGCCGACCTCGGCTGGGCCCCCCAGGGCAAGGGCCGTTACGACTACCGGCTGGTCGCATCCGGCAAGCGGTCCTTCGTCTTCCAATGCTCCGGCAATATCGACAAGGACCCCACCCTGGACGAGGCGTCGATCGACGAATCGGGCCGGATCACGCAGATCAGCGACGACGCGAGGAAATAGCGAGGCATCGGGCCTTGCCCGCGCCGGGCGAAATGTCAAAAAAGACGTGGCCGGGAGTGCAAATCTACCCTTTTTCCGCGCGCGTATTCAGCCGAATACAACTATTTTCAATAGAAATATCAGCTAGATAGGGCTTTTCCTGGGCTTGGAATGTCCCCTCGGTTTCTGGCATCCGGCTTGCTGTGAAGTCTCTTGGTATGTCCCACACGGCGTCTCAACTCCGGGGGGAGGGTGAAGCGCTCCGCCGCGTCATTGTGGTGGACGACAACGAAATCCTCCTCCGGGCCTGGAAAAGGATCCTGCAACGAGCGGGGTTCGACTGCTTTGCCACGACCAATCCGGAGGCCGCCCTGGAGGAGATCGACCGCTCGGGCGCCGACCTCCTCATCTGCGACATCGTCATGCCGCACATGGACGGCTTTGAGGTGATCCAGCGCCTCCAACACATGCCGCGCGCGGACGCGACCCACCCCCGCATCGTCCTCACCACCGGCTACGTCTGCGACTTCAAGCGCCTCCGGCTCGACGTCGGCACCCAGGACATCCACGTCCTCCTCAAGCCCTACAACAGCATCCAGGAAGTCCTCCATTTCGTTCAAAGGGTGATGGAGGACGACGAGACCCTGCTCGAGGACGAGGAAGACTCCGCCCAGACCTTGGACGACGCCCGCGTCCACCTTTGGAGCCTTTAAAAAAGCAACATTTGCGAATTCCGGTCGAAGAGGGGTCACGTTCAGGAGGCCCCCATGTCGACCCCGGTCAATCCCCTCGGCCTGATCCCCTTACAAACCGGAGTCTTGCAGGTCTCCAGCCTCCCTCCCCTGCTCCTGGTCACGCTCATGCCCGACGATTCGGGTTCCATCACGCAATACGGCAACGCGCCGGCCATCCGCCGGGGCCACAATGAATATCTGAAAGGTTTCGCCCAATCCCCGGCCAATGTTCAGGTCAGGACCCGTTACCTGAACGGCACCGAACTGTTCGGCTTCAGCAAACCCAAGGACGCCGTCCGCATGGACGAGGGGAACTACAATCCCAATCAAGGAACCCCGCTCTTCGACCAGACGTTCGCCGTCCTGCAGGAGGTCTTGAGCGCCGCCGCCGTCTATGCCGATCGGCACAGGGACCACGACGTCTTCACGATGACCTTCGTCATGACCGACGGCGCCGATCAGGGATCGAGACACAAAGGCCCGGCGGATGTCCGGGCCGTGGTGGAGCGCATGTTCGCCTCCGGACGCCATGTGGTCGCCGGCATCGGCGTGCGGGACGGCTACACGGATTTCCCGAAAATCTTCCGGAGCATGGGTATCCCCGAACAGTGGATCATGGTCTTGGAGCGGGCCGAGGGGGACATCGTGAGGGGGATGACGCACGTCGCGCACACCACGCGGACCGTGGCGGACGCCGGAAGTTTTGTGCAGGCCTCCATGACCGGCTTCACGGGGCAGCCGGGAGGTCCGGCGGCACCCCGCGCTCCGCGTGCGCAGCCGGCGGCGCCCGCCACGGCTATGCCGGGTGGCACGTCGGTGGGAAATATGATGGGAGCCCAGCTCCGAAGAGATCCCGAGGAAATCGGAGGCGTCCCGCCCCAGAGTCTGCCCTGGGAACCGGCGCCGATGGCCCATCTGTGGGACGGCATGGATAAGGACTCCGGCGCCGTACAAGCCCTCCCGACGCCCTTACGGTGGAACGCGGCGGTGGGGTTCCACTCCCTCTCCCTGCCTTCCGAGGACCTGGTCTACGTGCTCGGACGCGACGGAGGACAGAATGAGCCTGCGGTCCGGGAGAGGATTCGAAAAGCGCTGGAAGTGATGCGCAAGAAAAACCTCAATCTGCGCCTCATGTACGTCCCGATCCGCGACCGGAGGACCGCCTCGCCGGTCTCGCGCATGCATGCGCTCATCGGCTCCAAGGGAGGGGGGCTCTACACGATCACGGCCCTCGACGGAGACGTGACGGTCATCACCGGCGACGATCCGGCCTCCGACATCTACAGGCAGGGCAAAAAGGGCGAGAAGGAATTCTTGGACCGCGGGAACCTCGTCAAACTCTCTTCGGGCGTCGTTATTCGAATTCTGTAAGGTTCGCGTATTTCACGACGAGGGTCTTCACGAGGCCGTTCTGGAAGTAGACGGTCACCTTCTCCGACTCCCCCTTCCCTTCCCGCTTCTTCACGACGCCGACGCCGAAGGAAGGGTGCTTGACGGTCAGACCCACCCGATAAGAGGAATTTTCCTGAGGCGACTGGTCGAAATCGTGGGTCGCGAAGTCGTCATGGAAAAAGTCCTCTGCCTTCCGGAAACGCACGCCGGTTTCCGTTTTCTGCAAAAGTTCCTCCGGCATCTCCTCCAGGAACCGCGACGGCAGGTTGAACTGCTCGCCCCCGTAGAGGCGGCGCCGCGCCGCGAGCGTCAGAAAGACGTTTTTCCGCGCCCGGGTCAGGCCGACGTAACAGAGCCGGCGCTCCTCCTCCATCTCCTCGGGGTCATCCAGCGAACGCGAATGCGGAAAGAGCCCCTCCTCCAAGCCGACCAGAAAGACGACGGGGAACTCGAGGCCCTTGGCCAGGTGGAGCGTCATCATCGGGACCATCCCCTGGGCGGGGTCGTAGTTGTCGGTGTCTCCGGCCAGCGCGATCTGGTCCAGAAAATCGGCGAGTTTCAACTCGGAATTGGCCTTCGTGAATTCCTCGCCGACGTTTAAGAGCTCGTCCAGGTTTTCCAGGCGCCCCTCGGCCTCGACGGTCCCCTCGGCCTCCAGCATTTCGCGGTAGCCGGTGTCGTCGATGACCTTTTCCATGACCTGCGCGACACCACCGCCGCGGTTAAGGGACGCCCGAAGGGCCTCCATTAAGGCATGAAATTCCAAAATCTTCTTCTTGGCGCCGGAGTTCAGAGCCGCCACCTCGGAAACCCGCCCCATCGCCTCGTAGAGCGGGATCTCGTACTCGGAGGCGAAGGCCTCCAAGGACTCCTCCGACTTGGTCCCGAGCCCGCGCGGCGGAACATTAAAGATGCGCTTCAGGTTCACCGAATCCTTCGGGTTCACGAGCACGCGCAAATAGGCCAAGACGTCTTTGATCTCCCTCCGCTCGTAGAACTTCATGCCGCCGAAGATGGTATAGGGGACGCGGTTCTTGCGGAGCTCGTCTTCAAAGCCCCGTGACTGGGCGTTGGTCCGGTAAAAAATCGCAAAATCGTTGTATTTGCGGCGCTCGGCCTTTTGCCGGCGGACGATCTCCTCGACGACGAAACGGGCCTCCTCCCGGTCGTCCGCGCCGACGAAGACGACCGCCTTCTCGCCGCCCTTCTCGCCGGTCCAGAGGTTCTTGCCCTTGCGTCCCCGATTCTTCGCGATGACCTGGTTGGCGATCGACAGGATCGTCTGCGTCGAACGGTAGTTCTGCTCCAGGCGGATCACGAGGCAGCCGGGGTAGTCCTCCTCGAAGTTCAGGATGTTGCCGATGTCCGCGCCCCTCCAGCGGTAGATCGACTGGTCGTCGTCGCCGACGACGCAGAGATTTCTGTGCTTGTCCGCCAGGAGCTTTGTGAGCACGTACTGGGCCCGGTTGGTGTCCTGGTACTCGTCGATCAGGATGTAGCGGAAGAGGTCCTGGTAGCGCTTCAGGACGTCCGGCGATTCCTGAAAGAGGCGCACCGTGCGGAAGATGAGGTCCCCGAAGTCCAAGGCGTTGTTCTCGTGGAGGCGCCTTTGATAGAGCTTGTAGACCTCCGCGACCTTTGTCTCGAAGAAATCCTCGACCCCGTTGGCGTATTGTTCGGCGGAGACCAGTTCATTCTTGGCGGCGGCGATCCGCGCGTAGACCGCCCGGGGCGGCAGGGCCCGGTCCTCGATCTTCAGGTCTTCCATGCACTTCTTGATGAGGGTCATCGTGTCGTCGTCGTCGTAGATGACGAACTGGTTCTCCCCCGGCGGGAGGCTCTTTCTCAAGATCCGCAGGCAAGTGGAATGGAAGGTCGAGACCCAGATGTCGTGCTTGCCCAGTCCCAACAGGGCGTGGACCCGGTGGCGCATCTCCTCCGCCGCCTTGTTGGTGAAGGTGACGGCCAGGATATTCCAGGGCGCGACCCCCTTCTCCTGGACCAGATAAGCGATCCGGTGGGTGATGACGCGGGTCTTGCCGGTCCCGGCGCCCGCCAAGATGAGAAGCGGGCCCTCGGTGTGCTCGACGGCCTTGAGTTGTTCGGGGTTTAATTCCAAAGACTATCCATTCTCAGAGAAATTATAGGCATGCCAGTCTCTCATCAACAAGTTCAACCTCGCATCGATAAGCCTCGCCGTCATGCCTCCTATCCTTGCCGGAAACCTCCCCTCCACGATGGCGTCGCCCGCCTTGGGCCATGCCTCCATGATCGGCGCCGGCGACGACCTGGCGCGGTTGACCCTCCGAATGATCGATCAAGGCCATGAACGTTTCTCCGACGCCTATGGTCTCCTTCAATCTCAGGCGGCCGCCTCCCCGCAGGTCGCGGGAGAGATCATCCGATCGGTGCTCACAGATCCCGCGCTCAAGCGCTTTCACCGGGAGGCCAGTTTGTGTTTCAAGCGGTTGCAACTCATCTCGGAGGCCGACCGTCGCCTCTCCGCCGCCCTTCCGCGCGCCAGCTCTAGGGTCCGGCCGGATACGCCCCATCAGAAACCCAGCCTGCAACCGGAAAGAGCCGACGCGGAATTTCAAGAAGAGGACGAGACCGAAGAGGTCAGCGCGACCGCTCAAGAAACTGCACTCGATATCGAGACCGACGCCGTGGGCCTCACTCTCCGGGATTATCAAGAAGCCTATTTCCATGCGGTCATCGGCTCGATCCAAACCGGGGCCGACCGGGGCCTGATCCGCGACCCGTGGCAGGTGGGCAAGACCTTCGTCATCGGCCCCTTGGCCCAAGCGGCCGTCCCATTCTTTCCCGGCAAGAAGACCCTCGTCGTCGTGCCCTACAAGATCATCAAGGACCAGATCCTCTCGGATCTCCGTTCCACCTTTCCGGGCAAGGTCGGCGTGATCGACGGCGATCGCAAGGATTTTTCCGGCGATCACGACTTGATCCTCGCCAGCGCCTATACGTTGGGAAAGCCGAGTCACCTCAAGAGACTGAACCCCATGGAATTCGGTTTCGTCGTCGTCGATGAAGCGACGTTCGCGCGCGCGAAGATGTGGAGGAATATCCTGAGGCACCTGGGCTTTCTGGACACACAGGGTTTTCTTCAAAGGACGACGGGGAAATACCTCCTGGGGCTCACCGCCGATCAGGTCTCCCTCCTTCCTATTTTCGGCGCCGACACGCCCATCGTCTCCCACGGCCTCCCCTGGTTCATCAACAAGGGCTATTTGCACCGCGTCCACGGCGTGCGCCTCCAATACGAAGATGTGATCCCGATGGAGCGAAAGGTCATCGACGGAGAGGAGCTTCTCGTCCCCGTCGCCTCGAAGGCCTACGACGATGCGATCGTCCGGGTCTACATCGACCGGTTCATCGGAAAGAAAGAACGCAAGAGGGTGATGGTGAACGTCGCCACGATCGAGCATGCCGAAAGGCTCGCGCGAGTTTTCAACAACCGGCTGGGGCGCGGCATCGCGGCCGCCGTTCATTCGGGCATGACGGACGACGAGGTCCGGCGCGTCGTTCAGGCCTATGAACGGGAGGACGGCCCAAGGGTCCTCGCCTCCATCGGAAAACTATCGCACGGCTATCGCGCCCGGGGGACGGCCGGCGTCATCAACACATTCGAGCGGGGGTCGCTCCGCCGCTACGGCCAGCAGATCGGACGGCCCTTGGGAAGATCGGAGGACGAGCCCCAGCGGACGATCCTGGTCGTTGACATGCAGGGAAAGGGCCGCCCCCTCTCCCACCCGGCAAGTCTCCCCCGCCTTTTCGGCATCCCCGATTACTCCGAGACGGGCAAGGTCCTCGATCCCCTCATAGACAAACCCGGGAACGGTCACGGAGGGAAGCCCTCACTCCAGGTTCAAGCGGTCCGAGGAGGAAGAGGAGCGTTCCTCCGCTTTGAGTATGTCCGGACGGGCGACAAGGTTATTCAGCCTATCCTCTTCCCCAAGCTCATTCGCCAGGCCCTGAAGCGCTACGACGGCGACCCGGGGTTGATGGCACGCGATTTGGGCATTAGCCTCGACACGCTCGACCGGTATCTCTATGGGGAAATGCCGAGAAGCATCGCCGAGGCCCGGGCCCTCGCGGCCAAGGTCGGACCGGCCTTGGAAGGGGCCTGGAAGCGGGACAGCTTTCGGATCATCAGCGAACTCTATCCGATCGACAACTCGGCAAACACGGCAACGAGAAAGCTCATTCAATGGGTGCGGATGGCAGTCTTGCTCTTGGGAAAGGGAAGCGTCGGGAGCGTCTTGTGCGATCGTTCCTGCCAACAGGATTTCATTCAACTCTTCAGGGGGGAGAGGACAGCCCTGAGACCCGCCGTACTCCGGGCCGTCCACGATCTGCTGACACGGTCGGGTGTCGCCACGCCGGAGGAGATGGGTTTTCTTTTGGGCGAGGAGGGGGCGAAGCTACAGGAAGACGCCTACGATTTCGAGACGGTGCCCGTTGAGGGCCCTGATCCCTTCGACGGTCCCCTCGCCGCGCGGGCGCTCCTGGGCGTCCAACTCCTCATGGACGACCCGCTGCCCACTCCGGAGGAGTTCGCCGGCCTGTTCGAGGGAGGACGGAATATTCGGATCTGCTTGAAGACCCTAACGCTCAGGGAGGAACATGTCCTCCGTCTCCGGTTCGGGCTCGAAGACTCGGTGTATGAATCCTACGACACGAAATACGGCGACGATCACATGTTGGACGAAGTGGGGGCTCTTTACTTGGGACTCAGCGTCGAGGGCGTAAGGCAGATGGAGGCAAGAGCCCTTCGCAGGCTTCGTCATCCCAGCCGTAGAAACCTGTTGGAGGAATTCTACTATGAGGACACCGACTTTTATGCCGCGCGCATTCTGGGGGCAAAGCTACAGGCGACAGAGCCGGCGTCGGAGGAACCGGAAATCAATGTGAAGAAAAAGGCGTCGGCAACAGAGGAGATTTAACTTATTCGAGGGATAGGGCAATTCTCAAGGCATTATTCGCGGTATCTTTTCAGATTCCTTAGAACTGTTTCAAAATATCCTTGAGCTGCTCCTTTGTCGGCAGGTCTTCCTTTTTCGGCAACTGGCCCTCCTTCACGGCCTTCTCCACGGTCTCCCGGGCCTTCTCCTGCACCCCCTGCGCAAGCGCCGTCTGGAGCTTGGACCGGATGGCGCCGGCATCCGGCAGGACCACCGGACGCGATACGCTGCCCGTCACCTTGATGGGAACGGCCAGCGGCCCCGACTTCGTGAGGGCGTCCAAGACGCGGGGGTTCTTGATGAACGTTCCGACCAGGGCCCGTTCGAGGGAAACGTTGCCCGAAAAATCCAAGGTCTTGTCGAGGCCGATCCCGCCGCCGAGGGACGTGACGGCGTTGGGAAATTGGAGATTGACGCGGGGAACCTGTATCGCGCCGTTCACGATCTGAAACGCGCCCGCCAGGTCGTGCATCTTGGAATCCAACCCCTTCAGGCCCTGCAAGGCGGAGTCATCCAAGGTGCCGGGAATCTTTTTGAGCAGCGCCCAAACCGGGGACGAGGCGATCGACTGAAACACGCCCAGGGCCGGGATGCGGACCTCGCGCACGTTCAGGTTGCCGTCCCCGCGCAACGATTTCACAAAGCGGTCCCGGTCGAAGCCCTGGCCCCGACCTTTCAGCGCCAGATCGCCCCGGCCCTGGACCAATTTGCCGACCGAAGAGAGCTGGTTCACCGCGGCGTTCTTGACGTCGATGTCGAAGTCGTAGCTTTCCGCGCCGGGCGCCATCGACAGGGCCGCGCCGCCGGTCAAGGTCCCGTCCAGCGTGTTCGCCTTGAGGTTCGAAATCTTGAGGAACGGGTCGCGATAGACGAAACTGGCCGAGGCGTTTTTCAGCTCCTGGTCGTCCAGGCTCACCTTCTTGGCGGTGAGGTCGCCCGAAATCGTCGGCTTCGAACGTGGCGACCCGTCCGTCACATACCGTGCCTTCAATCCGGCGTCCTCGACCGGCGGGAGACCCTTCAGCCCCGGGAGGATCTTCTTCAGGTAGCCCAAGTTCAGGTCGTCGGAGGCCAGGGTGAGATTCAGGGCGCCGTTATCGGAGCGCGAACCGCCGACGGCAAAGGATTGGGGCCCGACCTTGAGAGTCCCGTTCTTGATCTCCGTCTTCGAACCGTGTTTTGAAAGATCCGACTCGAAGGAAACCTTTTCATTCTTCATCGCCAGGCTTCCCGGGGCCGAGAGAGACAGGTTCCGCGAGGCCAGCTTCAGCCGCCCGGGCCGGCCGGACTCCGCGGGAACAAGGTCGGTCGAAATGTCCCCGTCGGCCCGGAGGTTGTCTCCGATGACCGCGTCCCGCAAGCCGATGATCAAGGCGGGCCGTTTTGCAAGGAGATCGAGCCACCCGATGCCGACGCTCAGGCGTCCGGCCTTGATCAAGGTTTCCGCGCCAGGCTCCGTGCTCGTCGCGGTCACGTTTTTCAGGCTCACGGACACGCGCGGCAAGAGCCACAACCCGGCGTCCTCGATCTTGAGCTTGACGGGGTAACGCGACTCGACGGCCGTGATCGCCCAACCCAGATAGAGCCTTTTCGGGACGAAGAAGGGAACGACGACCAAGAGGGCTACGATCGCTCCCACGATGACGGCGATTTTCTTCACATCGACTCCTTCGCGGTTATTCGACGGTGACGCTTTTCGCGAGATTCCTCGGCTGATCCACGTCGGTCCCTTTGTAATCGGCGATGTGATAGGCGAGCAGTTGCAATGGAATCGTATAGAGGATCGGCGTCACGTACCAGGGCGTCTCGGGGACGCCGATGAAGTCGCGGCACTTGGACTTGAATTCCCGGTCCCCCTCCGCGCCCACACCGATCACCAGCGCCCCGCGGGCCCGCACCTCCTCGACGTTCGAGAGGATCTTTTCATACGTCTTGTCCCGGGGCGCCAACACCACGACCGGCATCCGCGAGTCGATCAGGGCGATCGGCCCGTGCTTCATCTCGCCCGCCGCGTAACCTTCCGCATGGATGTAGGAGATCTCCTTGAGTTTCAAGGCCCCCTCCAGGGCCACGGGATAGTTCGGCCCCCGGCCGAAGAAGAGAAAGCCCCCGGCCTCCGCGTAGCACTCGGCCACGTCCGCCACCGCCTTCTGGGCCTTGAGCAGCCGCTCCATCTCCTCCGGAACCCGCGCCAGGGCGGTGATCGCCTCTGCCATCAGGGCCGGGGTCACGTGTCCCAGCGCCTCCCCCCAGCGAAGGGCCAAAAGGAGCAGGACCGTGAGCTGGGTGGTAAACGCCTTGGTGGAGGCGACGCCGATCTCGGGGCCCGCCCGCGTGTAGAGTGTGACGTCGGAGGCCCGCGGGATCGAGGACTCCACGACGTTGCAGATCGAGAGGACGGCCGCCCCCTTTTCCTTCGCCATCTGAAGCGCCGCCAGAGTGTCCGCGGTCTCTCCGGACTGGCTGATGGCGATGACCAGGGACTCCTTCCCGAGGATCGGGTTGCGATAGCGGAATTCCGAGGCCAGGTCGACGGTGACCGGGACGCGCGCGAACTCCTCGATCCAATACTTTCCCACCAAACCGGCGTGATACGACGTCCCGCAGGCGATCACCGTGACGGAACTCCATGCGGAGGCGCGTCTTCCTTCAAAGAGGCTCTCGGCCTCGTCCAGGGAAATCCTCCGGTGATCATCCGAGACCCGTCCGGTGAGGGTGTCCACGACCACGCGCGGCTGCTCGAAGATCTCCTTGAGCATGAAGTGTTTGTAGCCGCCTTTTTCCGCCATCTCCTGGCTCCAGGTGATGTGGCGGATCGGCCTCTCGACCCTGCGCCCCGCCGCGTCCCAAATCTCGGCGCGGCCCCGCGTGACGACGCCGCGGTCGAGGTCCTCCAAGAAGAGGACCTGGCGCGTGTGGGCCAGAAGCGCCGGGACGTCCGAGGCGACGAAACCTTCGCCCTCCCCCAATCCCACGACCAGCGGACTGCCCTTCTTGGCGACGTAGAGGCGATCCGGCTCCGCCTGATTCATGACCACCAGGGCGTAGGAGCCCTCGATCTCGGTCAGAACCTTCTGAAAGGCCTCGCGCATCGGCAACCCCTCGGAGAGACGCTGCGAAATGAGGTGGCAGACGATCTCCGTGTCCGTCTCGGACTTCATGGAGTGGCCCTTGGACTTGAGAAAATCCCGCAGCCGGGCGTGATTCTCGATGATGCCGTTATGGACGAGGACGATCGGCCCGGCGCGATGAGGGTGCGCGTTGTTCTCGGTGGGCCTCCCGTGGGTGGCCCAGCGCGTGTGACCGACGCCGATCGAGCCGGAGGCTGGCGTCTCCTTGAGCCTCGCCTCGAGATTCCTGAGCTTCCCTTCGGCGCGGATGACGGCGTATTCATTCGCGTGAAGAACGGCGACGCCCGCGGAGTCATAGCCGCGGTATTCGAGTTTTTTCAGGCCTTCGACGAGGATTTGCGTGGCATTCTGAGCGCCGACGTAACCGACGATCCCGCACATAATTACTTCTTCTTTCTCTTGTTCGAATCGTATCCCGGAATGTTCTGTTGTTTCAGGCGCGAAACCGCCAGGGCCCCGTCCGGCACGTCCTGAGTCACCGTCGTGCCGGCCCCGACCCAAGCCCTCCTGCCGACTTTCACAGGGGCCACGAGTTGGGTGTCGCTCCCGATGAAGGCCTCCTCGCCGATCACGGTCGGGTACTTGTGAAAGCCGTCGTAGTTGCAGGTGATCGTTCCGGCCCCCACGTTCGCTCGCGCTCCGACGGAGGTGTCGCCCAGATACGCCAAGTGGTTCGCCTTCGCCCCGCCTCCCAGCGAGGTTTTTTTGAGCTCGACGAAGTTGCCCACATGAGCGCCGGGACCGATCTTCGAACCGGGACGGACGTGCGCGAAGGGACCCACCCGGGCGCCGGCGCCGATCTCGCTCTCTTCGATGACGCTGTAGGGAAGGATTTCAGCGCCCCGCGCCACTTTCGACGAACCTTCGATCACGACCCCGGGGTGCAAAACGGAGTCCGGCTCCAGGCGCGCGCGGGCGTCGATCCGGATCGTCTCGGGCGCGATCATCGTCACGCCCGCCTCCATCCAGCGGAGCCGGATCCGATCCTGCAGAGCGGCATCCGCCCGGGCGAGCTCGGCGCGGGTGTTGACGCCGCGGACCTCGTCTTCATCCTCCGCCCCGACGGTCACGACCCTCTTCCCCTCCGCGATCAATTCCTCGACGAGGTCGGTGAGATAATATTCCCCTTTGACGATGCTCTTCCTCACCTTTTGGAGGGGGCCGCGGACGTCCTCGATACGGGCGAGATAAATGCCCGTGTTGACTTCGCGAATCTCCCGCTCCCAATCCTCCGCCTCTTTCTCCTCGACGATGCGCGTGATCTCCCCGTTGCCTTCGCGGACGATGCGGCCGTAGCCCTTTGGATTTTCCAGACGCGCGGTGAGGATCGCCAGCGAGGCGTCCTCTTCCGAGAAGGCCGTCCTCATCCGTTGCAAGGTTTCAGGCCTCAGGAGGGGGATGTCTCCATAGAGGATGAAAAGGGGGCCCCGGCCCTTCAGGGCCTCCAATCCGCACAAGACGGCGTGGGCGGTCCCGATCTGCCTGGGCTGGACGGCCCAGGTCACCTTCTCGCCGGCGAAGGCCTTGCGGACGCGGTCGCCCGCGTGTCCCGTCAGGACCACGATCTTGGAGGGCTTCAAGGCCTTCGCCGTCTCCAGACCATAGGCCAGGAGGGGCCGCCCCCCGAGCGGATGGAGGACCTTGGGCAGGTCCGAGCGCATGCGCTCTCCCTTGCCGGCGGCCAAAATGAGGACTGCAATTTTTTCTGACATAAGCTAGGAAGCCGGTTCAGTATCGTCCCGCCTTGGGAAGGGTCAAGGCCTATTGAAACGAACTGTATTCATTTGAAATCGCTCATTTTCTTACTTCTAGCCTCCGGCCTCTTTTTAAGCCCTCGCATCGGGCGGCCGGCCCATCCCATCGGCCAATGGATCTGGTCCTCTCAAGACCGGCGGCTTTTCGAAACGGGCCGGAAATCGTTGCCGCAACTGCAGGCCGCCGTCTGGGCCGGGACGATCGATTGGAGAGACGGGCATTTCCAGGGCCGGCTCGCCCTCTCCCCCGCGCGGATCCCATCCCCGGTCATCGTCATCCGCCTTGACGACTCCGTCCATGAGGCGTGGAGGGAGCCGGCCCCGAGGACCTCCGAGGAACTGGACCGGCAGATCGGCTCGATCCTCGACCACGTCAAAGGCTCAGGTCTTCTCCCGGCCGTCGTCCAATTGGACTACGATTGCCCCTCCGGCCGCCTGGCGAACTGGTCCGAGGCCTTGCGGGCCCTCAAGAAGGGTTCACTTCATGGGACGGAGGTCTGGATCACGAGCTTGATCGACCACCTTCGCGATCCCCGCTTCGGCGCCCTCTTCCGGGACACCGTGGCCGGCCAGGTCCTGCAGGTCTTCGATACCGGCGACGCCTTCGCGGACGGCCGACCCGCCGCCGTTCTTCGGGATCTCGAGAGGCAGGGTCTTCCGTTTCAGATGGGCTTCGGCGCCTTCGAGCGGAAATCGCGCTCGGGGGAGGTCACACAACACCGCGAATGGCTGCGCAGCCTTCCTCTTTTTTCCAAAAGCGCACTCTATCGCGGGGCCTGGATCTTTCCGGCGGGCCTTCCCTGGATCGCCCAAGTCAAGGAAGTGCTCTGAATGAAGAAGACCATCGCCCTCACATTCCTGTTGCTGCTCCCCTTCGCGCTCGGCCAGACCCGGGCCCTCGCCTGCGGGGGTCCTGCAATGGACGAGATCGACATCCCCCTCCAGTCTCCGGATACGATCATGCAGTGGCTGACCGTCGTCCCCTGCGAGGGGGACAGCGCCTGCGGCTTCATCGAGGACCTGCCCACGGTCCCGGAGCTTCTCTTTCTGCAGCCTTTCCGCCTCAACCGCCCCCGTGAATTCGATGTCCTCTGGAAGCTTTCCTACGAGTTCAACGGGACGACCGACGCCAAGGGCGTCTACGTCGAATACCAACCGCCCGAGCCCTTGAGCGCGGAAGGCTTGAACGCCGCCCTGCGGGGCGGGGAGTACGACAAGGCCACGGCCGAGGCCCAGGGTCTCTTCGACCGGGTCATGAACCTGCCGGTCGCCCTGGCGGAGAACAATCAGGGCGTGTTCGCGCAGGCGCTGGCCGTCGTCGAGATGAAAACGATCTTCGGCCGGTCCTCCCTCGAGGACATGAACCGCTACTTCAGGGCGCGACTGGGGACGTTGCGTTTCATCGCCCTGAAGCAGGCGATGCGCACGCAGATCCCGGACGGATGGAAGGAGGAGATTCAAAAGAAAACGGCGCCCGAATCCTGGAAGGCCCTCGAGGCCCTTCACGACGAGTGGATCAAGGATTTTCCGGACCACCCTCTCGCCGATCTCGTCCGCCTCTCCAAGCTCCGGCTCTACTACCTTCAGGACGAGGGCAGGAAGGCGTGGAATATCGTCTTCGATGTCTACCGCCGCCGACCCATCCGCGCCCTGGCCGAGATGCGTTTCTTGCTCAAGCAATCCTTGATCCCCGAGTTTCAGGACGTTCCGCAGGATCCCGTGCTTTTGGCGGCCTTGGCTCCTTGGTTCGATGATAAGGACTCCAAGACCTGGACGACCCTTTGGCGGCTCTCGGAATCGAACGCGGGGGCCCCGTGGTCCGTCAATCTCCAGGAGCGCCTTCTCAAGCAGGCGGGCCAGTTCGCGCGGAAGGACAGGCCCCTCCCCGAGGGTTTTCCGGATGCCCCCGGGAACCCGACGCAGCTCTGGGGACAATTCCGTCTCTTGGCGCTCTACAAGACCGGCAACTACGATCAGGCCCTGGCGGAGGCCGAGTCCTTGAAACCCAACGCCTTCAGCCAGGCCGTCCAAGCCAAGCTTTATCTGATGCGGCGCGAGTGGGCCAAGATCATGGCCTTGGAAAAGCTTCCGATGGATTCGAAAAAATACCTGATTCGCGTCCTGTTGGACGACGCCTCATTGAAGTCGCTCGCCGACAACCCTCAAGAGGCCGTCCGGTCGGAGGCGCGGCTGGCGCTCGCGATCCGCCTGGCGTCCCGGGGCGACTGGAACGGCGGGGCCAAGCTCGTCGGCGCGGTCAATCCGGACCAGGCCGCGCTCTGGCGCGGCGCCGCGAAGCTGGCCTCCGATCAGAGCCCCGCGGGGCGTCTCGCCTGGGCGCGTTTCCTCGGGAAGAACGACGGCAGGCTTTTCTACAAGCCCGACACCGTCTGGTACCGCTCGCTCTTCGGCCGCTTCGGGTCCCTGGAGTACGCCCAGGGGCACCCGGACCTGGCTCAGGGGGGAGCGTCCTCGGTAACCGACACCTCCCTCCCTTGGACGGGCGATCAAGAGGCCCAGCTGCTGTTGGCGCACTTCACGTCCCTCGAGCCCTACCTGGCGCTCAAGGCCTACGCGGCCTGGCTGGAGAAGGCGGGCGGCAAGGCTCCTCAAGCCAAGGCGGTTCTCAAGGAAGCCGACAAAACCTACAACGCATTGGTGAACTGGGCGAACAACTATTCCGAGGGCTGGAAGGCCTTTTTGGACAAAAGCCCCGAGGCCCAGACGATTCGAACCGTGGGGCTTGAAATCGGCAGGAAAGGGAACTAGGACCTCCTCCATGGCATCCATCAACAAAGTCATCCTGATCGGCAACCTAGGCAGCGACCCCGAGGTCCGCTTCCTCCCCAGCGGGCAGCCTGTCGCCAACTTCAACATCGCCACCACCGAGCGCTGGTCCGGCAAGGACGGGAATCCGGGCGAGAAGACCGAGTGGCACCGCATCGTTGTCTTTGGAAAACAGGCGGAGAATTGCAAAGAGTACCTCAGGAAGGGCCGTCAGGTTTACATCGAAGGACGTCTCCAGACCCGCGAGTGGCAGAACAAGGAAGGACAGAAGCAGCGCACCACCGAGATCGTCGCCAATACCGTTCAGTTCCTGGGCGGACCCGGCGGTGGAGGCGGCGGACGCTCCGCGGGCGCCGGCGGCCATTCCGAACCCGAGGCACCCTCCAACGAAGCCCCCGCGGCCGGCCCCGGAATCCTGGGCGACGAGGACGATATTCCGTTCTGATCTTGCTTTCCCTATCCGGCGGGAGGAGGCGGGTTGGAATTTCCGTTTCCGAAAAACCACAACGGACTTTCGACGGTCCCCTGGACGAAGCCGTGGATCTTCAGGAACCGCTTTACCGTGTACTGGAACTCCAGGCCCGCCCGGTCCGGGGGCAGCACCAGGAAACGCCGCGTGTGGATGAGGCATTCCACCAGGGCCTGATAGATGAAGAGCCTCTGGAGCTTTGAAATCTTCTTGTTGGCCTGAAAGTCCTTGGCGATGCCGTCCAGCGTGTTGGCCACTCCGTCCAGGAAGGAACGCGGCTTGAAATCCGCCCCGTCCAGGCTCTTCACGGCGTCCTTCAGCGAGCCTGCGATCTGCTGGAGGGCGTCCATGACGTGTTTCTTTTCCACCGCCTCGCCGCCCGAGTGCAGCCGGACGTTCATCCGGTAGGTCAGCTCGATGAGCCCCCCGCTCACCGCGGGAAAGATCGATTGCTTGAGCTCGGCGAGCATCGCATTCACGCCCGGTTCGCCGCTGGCGGAATCGCCGCTTTTCAGCGGAAAGAGATCCTCGATATCCCCGCTCTTGGCATAATGCAGGACGGCCTTCAGCCGCCTCAAGAGGTGCCGCACCTCGTTCTCCATTTCCTCGGGCGGCAACATGAAGAAAAGATTGGCGACCGTTAACGTCTCGATCATGCCCTGGTTCAAAAGGGCGATCTCCTCCGGCCCCAAATCGGAATTTTCACGGACCCTTCCGATCAGGATTCTCATCCGGACGACGAGTTGTTTCAACAGTTCCTGCGTGTCGTGGATGCGGGGGTAGACGTGCTTGCTCGCGATCAACGCGCCGAGAGCCTTTTCAAAATGGCTGTTCAGGGCCTCCAGCAGGCTCAAATATTTCAAACGCTGCGCCGCGGGGGCTCCCGCGAAAATGCCGCCGAATTCCCGGGAAAGGTCGACGATCTGACTGTAGATCTCCGGATCAAAAAAGACGCTGTTTTGGAGGCGCTCGACGTGGAGGTGTGCCTCTTCATAGCTCTTGGGGAGCCTCTTGATCCTCTTTCTTCCGTGACGGTTGGGGAGCTGCTCGGCGATCTGGAGTCCCTCGGGCGAAAGCCCTTGCGGAATCGTGCTGAAGAAGAAGTGGGCTCCGTTCGGGGTGGCTCTCAAGCCCACCTTCCGGTCGATCTTTTCATGGCTGAGCGGCTTTCCGTCCTGATCCACCAAGAGGCCTTTGGCGCGGAGCCTCTCGACCGTCTGAACGAGCTTTTCGCGGCTCAAGTAGCGGCCCGCCATCACGGCGGCCCGGTCCACCGCCATGCAGAAGCCGTATTGGGGGTTTCTCACGGAGTAGTATTCGCCGATCTTGAGCTTCAAGAGGACCATCGCCTCCTGCCACTCGTGCTCGGGCGTCTCCGGGTTGAAGATCTTTTGGACGAGCTGATAGAGGGGTTCGAAAGACGTCGTGGTCCAGCTTCCGTAGAGGTCCTTCCGGACGCCGGGCAGAATGACCCGTTTGTTCTCCGGGATGTCCTCAAGTTCCATCGCCGCGAGGATGTCGTACTCCGCCTGCTCCATCCGTTCCTCGTAAAACTTGGCGAACTCCCTGTAGAGGAGCGGGTCGCCCATCTGTCCGTCCATGACGGACGAAAGCATCCGCTCGAAGAGATCCTTGCCCAGTTTGATGGCCTGGAGGTTTTTGTCGATCGAGGCCTTTTCGTTGGCGCGGATGACGTCCCGGTCGGAGACGATGGTGACCTTCAAAGGAGGGCGCAAATTCAGGTTCTCGACGACGACGAGGGGGACGCCTCTGTACGTCTCCTGCCGCACGCCGCGGTCGCCGGCGTTGGTCCAGCGTTTTGCGATCTCCAAGGCGTTAAGGGTGTGCGGGTCCGAGAGGACGATCTCCAGAAGGTCCCCCTGCCCTCGTCTCCCGGCCCGGTTGAGCCTCTGTTCGCGGACGATCCGGGACGCCGAGGCGTAGCCCATGGCGTCGCTCACGGGAACTTCCAGTCCCGCCTCTTTCAGGACGTCGTCGAAGAGTTCCAGAGGCGTCCTTCCGCCGGGGAGCCCCTTCATGCCCGTCAGGAGGCGGACGCTTTTCGGCAATTCGCGGGCCTTTTCGGGCGTGAAGGCGCCTTTCAACTGGTCCGAGGCGTTGATGACGACCTGCCACTCCATGCGGCTCCGCAAGAGCGGGGCGTAGACCCTGGGAACGACGACCATCTGCAACTCCGGGGGATAGTCGAAGGCCAGGTCGCCGAGATGGTCGTTCTCGCAGCGATTGTATTGTTCCAAACGCTCGGGACTTTCGCGCGACAGCACCCCGAAGGACGGCGGCGGCGTCCAGTCCTCGCCGCGGGCCCGGCGCTGAAGGCGGCGGTCGTTCTGTCCCTCGCGGTCGAGATAATGGATCACGCCGTGGGACATCGCGCTGACGGGATCGTAGAAAACGCCTTGGTCCACGAACTCCGTCGCACCCTTTTCCAACGCCGCGAAGCGCTGCCAGGCGAATTGGGCCCTCTTATCCTCGGGACGGTCGATGATCGCTTCGGGCATTTCAATCGAAAGCCCCAAGGCCGAACGAAGCTCCTCGGCGTGCGGCGCGACGGCGTAAAAGAGTCGGCCGGGCCTTTGGTAAAGGGCGAGAGCCTGATCCAAGGTCGAAGGGTCCGACAAGGCGCGGCGAATGAGATCGTGCTCGAAACCCAAGCCCCGCGCCGAAAGGTCGGTCAACGCTAAGGTGTTTTGGAGGAGGGAGGGGACGCTGGCGCCCGGCAGGGCGGTCACGACGCGCTGCATGAGCTCGAGGCAGGCGGGCGGGACATAGGTAAAACTCGGGAAACCGCTCATGGCGAAGTGGGTATTCGCCTGAAAAATCAGAAAGTTGTCAATTATTCTGAGCCCTTGGGCTCATTCCCGGCCGAATCCAGGGGGATCAAAGGCTGCGTGGCGTCCAAGGCGACGTGCCCCTCCTCGTTGGTCGGGGCGATCATCCTCTCCACCCTCTGTCCCGGTCCGCCTTCGGGCAATTCCTCGGGCACGGACTCTTCGGAGGGAGGCCTCTGATGAAAGGTCTCGATCCCCGCCAGCCGCCGAAAGTAGGCGATCCATTCCTCGGGCGCTTCGTCGGTCCGGTCCTGGACGCCCTCCCCCGTCGGCCGTCCCAACCAGACCCTCCCGGCCTGAAGGAAGACGAACCGGGCGCCGAACTGGGCGGCCAGGGCCTGGCCGAACCCCGGCAGGAGGATGGCCTGGGGGTGGATGAAATGATGTTGGTGCACCAAGACTTTTTCCGGGAGGCGGGACATGAGGTCGGCCCCCAGCCTAGCCTCAAGGCCCTCCGGGGTCTCGGACCAGTATTGGTGTTGAAAGGTCGTCAGGGCCATCGCGACGGTCCGCTGCTCGCGCCCCAAACGCAGGGGATAGGGAAAAAGCGCGCGGATCCTGATGCGTCCGGGCGCATTGACCGTCTCGAAGGTTTCGTCCTCCGGGCGATAGACGAGGCCGTGGCGGTTGAGCTGGGTGGCCTGGGCGGAACGTTCGGGAATCCAGATGAGGTGCGGCGAGGCGCTGAAACCGGGCGGGCAACCGCCTGTCTCCACCAAGTCCCTGACCTTGAGGAGCCAGTCCAGGGCACGCTCGTCCCCCATCGCAAGCGCGCCGTCCTCGATCGGAACCATGCCTCGACCTGACTTGAGCGGGTGTCTGGCCTCGAACCACCAGGGGGCCCGGCGCTCCGGAAGAGCCTCCGGCAAGGCCGTTCCCGGGTCCACCCCGGCGAACCGAGCGAGGTTCTGGATGTGGGGCATCAAGGCGGCGGCGACATCGCGCCGCTCCAAGAACCCGACGACCCTTCGCCTCAGGGCCTCGCCCTGGGACCAATCCGCGGTTCTCAAGAAACCCGTCGCCGTCTCGAAACCCGCCCGGGTTTCCAGGGCCGAGGCGGCCCCCGCGAAGAAAAAGAGGGAGACCTGCTGGGAGGAGGCCAACGCCCCGAGCACGCCTTGATAGAGGCCCCAATGGGAAGACGGGATCACGAGAGTCCATCGCCGGGGGGTGAAAGGAGTTGCGGGCGAAATCGTCTTCGGGCAGGCTGACCTTCCTTTTGGGAGGAAACTCACATGGCGGTCGAGAATGTCATCATTATCGGAAGCGGACCCGCGGGGCTCACAGCGGCCATCTATACGGCGCGCGCGGACTTGAACCCCTTCATGATCGAGGGCTATCAGGCCGGCGGCCAGCTCATGCTCACCTCGGAGGTCGAAAATTTTCCCGGCTACCCGGAGGGCGTCTTGGGCCCCGAGATGATGGCCGATTTAAGGAAACAGGCCGAGCGCTTCGGCACGCGCTACCTCACCAAGGACGTCACCCGGGTCGATTTCTCCAAAAAACCGTTTGTCGTCGAGGTGGGAGACGAGAAGTATCAAGCCCAGTCCGTCATCATCTCCACCGGCGCCTCGGCCCGCCTGATCGGGCTGCCGAACGAAAGGCGGCTCATGGGCAAGGGCGTCACCACCTGCGCGACCTGCGACGGGGCCTTTTTCCGGAACATGGAGGTCGCGGTGGTGGGCGGCGGCGATTCGGCCATCGAAGAGGCGACCTTTCTCACACGCTTTTGCACGCGCGTTACCGTGATTCATCGAAGGGACGCCCTTCGGGCGTCTAAGATCATGCAGGACAGGGCCAGGGCGAATCCCAAGGTCTCCTTTATCTGGGACACGGTCGTGGAGGACGTCATCGGCGAGAAGGAGGTCGAGGGTCTGAAGCTCAAGAACGTCAAGACCGGCGAGACCTCGACGCTCAAGGTCGCCGGCCTCTTCGTCGCCATCGGGCACGATCCGAACACGAAGCTCTTCAAGGGCCAGATCGGCATGGACGGGAACGGCTACATCATCACAAAGGACGGGATGAAGACCAACGTCCCCGGCGTCTTCGCCTGCGGCGACGTCCAGGACCACGTCTACCGCCAGGCGATCACCGCCGCGGGATCCGGCTGCCAGGCGGCGATCGATTGCGAACGCTACCTCGAGGCTGAAGGGCACAAAGGGCACTGATGGCAAAAAGCGCGTCAGCCGAGCAGTTCTTCTCCTCCGACCTCTTCAAGTTCCTCAAGGACCTGGCCAAGCACAACAACCGGGAGTGGTTTGCGGCCAACAAGGCCCGTTACGAAGCTGTCGTGCGCGATCCGGCCCTCCGCTTCATCGCCCACTTCGCGGTCGTTTTACCCTCGGTCGCTCCCGGCTTCGTCGCCGACCCGCGTGCGTCGGGCGGTTCCCTCTTCCGCATCTACCGGGACACGCGCTTTTCCAAGGACAAGACGCCCTACAAGACCCATATCGGCATGCAGTTCCGCCACCGCTTCGCGGGCCGGGACGCGCACGCGCCTTGCTTTTACTTCCACCTGGAACCGAAGGAATGCTTCATCGCCGCCGGCCTCTGGCATCCCGACCCCATCGCCCTGGCGAAGGTGAGGAACGCCATCGCCGCCGCGCCGAAGGCGTGGAAAAAGGCCCGCAAGGGTTTTGTCCTCGACGGTGACGTGTTGAAGCGCCCCCCGAAGGGCTTCGATCCGAAGCATCCGTGCATCGCGGACATCAAGCGGAAGGATTTTCTAACCTGGATCCCCATGCAAGACGCACACGTCTGCCGCGACGACGTCCTGAAGGAAGTGGCGAACGCTTGCCGGAGGATGAAGCGTCTCGTGGATTTTCTTACGCGTGCGCTGGATCTTTCCTGAGGCTTTTCGCCAGGAGGAAGAGAATCCCCGCCATGGCGTAGCCGGCCGCGTGGGGCCAACCCACCGTCCAGCCGTAGTGCTGAAGGACGTCGTTTCCCTCGATCTTATACGTGTGGATGACACCGACGAGCGACAGAACCGCGCCGGCCAAGGCCCACAGCGACGCCTTCACGAACTCGTTGTCGATCAGCGAGACCGCGATCGCCGCCCAGATCATCGAGCTCAGGATGAACCCCTGATTGAGGGCGATGATGCCGGTCAGCGAATAGCTTTGAATCGTCCCGTTCACCCCAAGGGCCGACAGGCTCGATCCGCCCGCCATCAGGGCCCCTTGGACGATGAGCAAGGCCCAGGCGGCTAGCGCCGGGATCAGCCCCAAGGCGACCGCCGGCGCGTGCTGCGACGGCACCGCCTGATAGGCCTGGGCCATGATGATGATGCCGACCCAAAGGACGATGGCGATGCCCGCCTCCAGCGGCATGACGGTGGAGACGAGGTTCACCGCCCCAAAGAGGCAGATCGCCGCGATGAAGACGCCGTTCATCACCGAATATCCGGCCCGCGCCCCCATGGCCTTCCAGCCGGGGTGGCCGATGTAGATGGTGGTGGGAAAACAGCTCCCCAGGGCGGCCGCCACGACGGAGCCCAGGCCGTTGGCGACGAGACAGCTCCGCGTCGGATAGGCGTCCCCCGCCGCCTCCGCCGATTCGATGTTCTGGAGCGAGCCGACCACGTTGAAGAGCGCCATGGGGACGATGATCGAGAGGTGGGTGAACACGTACGGGCTCTTCAGGATCTCCCAAAGTTCCGCGACGGAAGATTGCGGCGGGTAGAATCGGATCTCCGCCCAGGCCTGCGCGACCCGATCGGCCGACATCACCCCGCCCGCCCAGGCCATGGCGGAGCCGATGACGACGGCATAGAGGCCGCCCGGGATCCCGAAGGGAAGACGGCGGCCCGAAAAATAGGTCACCAGGATGATCGCCAGCGGCACCAACGCCAACAGGGGGCGCGCGAAGATCTTGAAGGCGAAGTCCATCGAGATGAACGTGATGGCGATCCCCGCCAAGGCCGAGAGGAGAGCCGCCCGCGGCGTGACCTTGCGGATCCACGCCCCGAAGAAGCTCACGACGATCTCCAGGACGGCGCTCAGGAAGCAGGCGAGCAGCCCCACCTTCCAGGCGAGTTCGGCGTTCCGGGTCTGCTGATAGACCGGCAGGATGACGAAGAAGATGAAACCGAAGAGGCTGACGGTGTTGATGCCGTAGGGAAGGGCGCAGACGTCGCTCCTCCCCTCCCTCTTCGCCAACCTCCGCGCCTGCCAGGAATAATAGAAGTTCCCGAAGAGCACCGATAACGCCGCACCGGGCAGGATGCGCCCGTAGACGATCTCCGGCGGAAAATGGCAGAGGCCGATCAAAAGGGATTGGATCAGCAGGAGTTGGATCAGGTTGTCGATCGCGAGGCCAAAGAAGCCATCGAGGTCCTGCCCCACGAAGAGTCTGTTTTTCATACCCGACCGTCCTTAATTCCGAACCCTTTTGCTTTCAAGCTCAGCTCAAAATTATTGGCACGCCCCTTGCTTTCTCATGTCGTCATGTTGTCGCGAGTCTTCAGCGCCGGCCTGTTGGGGATCGACGGGTTTCTCGTCGAGGTCGAAGTGGACATCGCCCAGGGGCTCGCCAACTGGAATACGGTGGGGCTCCCCGAATCGAGCGTCAAGGAGAGCCGCGACCGGGTCATCGCCGCCGTCAAAAACTCCGGCTACTCGTTCGAAAGGCGCCGGATCACGATCAACCTGGCGCCCGCGGACGTCAAAAAGGAGGGAACCGCCTTCGACCTCCCCATCGCCCTGGGGCTGCTGGCCTCGTCCGAGCTGATCCCCCCCGAACGGCTGGAGGACTCCCTCTTTTTGGGGGAACTCTCGCTCCACGGCGAGGTGAAACCCATCCACGGCGCCCTCTCCATCGCGCTCCTGGCCAAGAAAAAGAAAATAAGAAAGCTCATCCTGCCCGAGAAAAACGCCCATGAGGCCTCCGTCATCCCGGAGGTCTCCGTGTTCGCCGTCCGGCATTTGGCCGACGTTGTCGGGCACGTCACCGGCGAGCGACCTCTAGAGCCGAAAGGCCCCGCACAGGCCCGTTCTCCCCAATCCCCCCACCCCTCCCTCCACGCCCTCGATTTCTCGGAAATCAAAGGCCAAACCCAGGCCAAACGGGCCCTAGAGGTCGCCGCCGCCGGCGGGCACAACGTGATGATGATCGGCCCGCCGGGCTCGGGCAAGACGATGCTCGCGCAAAGGCTTCCCACCATCCTGCCGCCGATGAGCTTTGAAGAGGCCCTCGAAACCTCCAAGGTTTACAGCGTGGTGGGTTTACTCCGGGAAAGGGAAACCTTGGTAACCGAACGCCCCTTCCGCTCGCCTCATCACACGATCTCGACGGCGGGGTTGGCCGGCGGCGGGACGCATCCGAGGCCCGGCGAGGTCAGTCTCGCGCACAACGGGGTCCTTTTCCTGGACGAATTGCCGGAATTCCCGCGGAACGTCCTGGAGATCCTCCGCCAGCCCCTCGAATCCGGGATCATTACGATCGCCCGCGCCCTCACGACCCTGACGTTCCCCGCGCGGGCGACGCTCATCGCCTCGATGAACCCCTGCCGGTGCGGATTCTTGGGATCAAAACTCAAGGAATGCGTGTGCACGGCCGTCGCAGTCCAGAAATACCGCGGCCGCGTCTCGGGCCCCTTGTTGGATCGGATCGACATCCAAATCGAGGTCCCACCCGTCCCTTTTGGCGAGCTGACCGCCGTGGCCGAGGGCGAGTCGTCCGAAAGGATCCGCGGCCGCGTCCTCAAGGCCCGGGAGATCCAAAAAAAGAGGTTTGGAGCATCGAAGATCCACGCGAACGCGCAGATGACGGGAAGACTCTTGCGAAAACACGCGGAGATCGACGCCGAGGGCTCCGGTCTCCTGGAAAAGGCGGTGGCCCGGCTCTCCCTCTCGGCGCGGGCTTACGACCGCATCCTCAAAGTGGCGCGGACGATCGCAGACCTCGAGGCGGCGCCGCGGATAAGAACGCAACACCTCGCGGAGGCCATCCACTACCGGAGCCTCGATCGAAATTACGGAATGTAAAGGGAGTCCTAGCCCCGCTTCCCGCGGGACAGCGCTCGCTACGGCTCGTAGCGGTAGCTAGCCGAACATCTTCCGCAGGCGTGAATCTTCCTGAGCGGCATCGAGGATCTTTTCCGTCACCTCGTCCATGATGTCCGGGATGTCGTAAAAATCCGCGATGTTGTTCTTGATCTTCCGCCGGGCGGTCAGCCACAGGCGAAGCCGATCGATTTGGACTCCCCCTCTCCGAATCATCGACAAAAGCTCGGTCGACCGCTTGCGGGCCTCCTCGGTCAAGGAGACCCCGTCCGTAATATCGATCAGGTTGACCTTGGCCTTCTTCTCGAAGGCCTGGGCCCCCTGTCCGACCTCTTCCGGGCGGGCGGCGCCGAACAGATTTTTGAACCAACCAACGAGCACGTTCACTCCTTGTGACTTTTATTTCGCACCCCCCCGCCGAGAAGTTGCGGAAAAACCCATTTGGCGTCCAAAAAAAGGACGGAACCAATCGGCGAATCGGGCCGAAAGACCCTATAAGTTTGGGGTTTACACGGGGACTTCCCGCCTGCTACGAGGCACCCTTCAACTCAAACCGCAAGGAGCAGCATCGTATGATCGAAAAAGGCACGAAGATCGAGCCCGCGACCGGTAAACTCGGCATCCTCCTGGTGGGACTGGGGGCCGTCTCCACCACCTTCATCGCCGGCGTCGAGGCCTTCAAAAAGGGCATCGCGAAACCGATCGGTTCTCTCACCCAAATGGGCCACATTCGCCTCGGCAAACGCACCGAGAAGCGCCATCCCCTGATCAAGGAATTCGCCCCCTTGGCGAAATTGGAGGACATCGTCTTCGGCGCCTGGGACATCTTCCCGGACAACGCCTATGAAGCGGCCAAGAAGGCCCAAGTCCTCAAGAAGGAAGATCTGGACGCCTTGAAGCCCGAACTGGAGAAGGTCAAGCCCTGGAAGGCCGTCTTCGACAAGCATTACGTGAAGAAGCTCGACGGATCGAACGTCAAGACCGGCAAGAACAAGAAGGACCTGGCCGACCAGCTCATCGCGGACATCGAGGCATTCAAGAAGACGAACAACCTCTCCCGCGTCGTCATGATTTGGTGCGGGTCCACCGAGGTCTACCTGCAACCCCAGGAAGTCCACAAGTCGCTCAGGAACTTTGAAAAGGGTCTCGAAGAGAGCAACAAGGACATCGCCCCCAGCATGATCTACGCCTACGCGGCGCTGAAGTCGAAGATCCCCTACTGCAACGGGGCCCCGAACCTGACGGTCGACATCCCGGCCATTCAGGAATTGGCCCTCCAGAACGGTTGCGCCATCTCCGGCAAGGACTTCAAGACAGGCCAGACCCTCATGAAGACGATCCTGGCGCCCGGTTTCAAGGCCCGCATGCTGGGCATCGAAGGCTGGTTTTCCTCGAACATCCTGGGAAACCGCGACGGCGAGGTGTTGGACGATCCGGATTCGTTCAAGACGAAGGAGGAATCGAAGCTCTCCGTCCTGGAGACGATCCTTCAGCCCGAGCTGTATCCCGAACTCTACGGCAAGATGTATCACAAGGTCCGCATCCATTATTACCCGCCGCGCGGCGATAACAAGGAAGGCTGGGACAACATCGATATCACCGGCTGGATGGGCTACCCGATGCAGATCAAGGTCGATTTCCTCTGCCGCGATTCCATCCTGGCAGCGCCGCTCGTCTTGGATCTGGTCCTCTTCACCGACCTCGCGCAACGCGCCGGCATGAAGGGCATCCAGGAATGGCTCTCCTTCTACTACAAGAGCCCGATGACGGCCCCCGGCCTCTACCCCGAGCACAACCTCTTCATCCAGGAGATGAAGCTGAAGAACACGCTTCGCTACCTCATGGGCGAGGAGCAAATCACCCATTTGGGGCTCGAATACTACGAGTAGACCCTCCGTTCGCAGTGCCATTCTCCTCGTTTCGCTGGTGGGCCTCCTATCAGGCCCGCTTTTCGCCCAGACGCCCGACCCCGAAACCTACGGAGCCGAATCCAATCCGACGGGAGACCCGATCGGAGGAGGCAAAGGCTACTCCCGGATCGTGTCCGCGGCCGACGCCTCCATCGTCGTCAAAACGAAGAAAGAGCTTCTCGCCGCCCTGTCTGCGATGGGGAGCGGCGGGATCGTCTATATTTCAGACGGCGCCAAGATCGATATGACGGGGGAGTCCGAGGTTCAGATCCCGTCCGGCATGACCTTGGCGAGCGGCCGGGGGCGCGGACGCTCGAAAGGCGCCCTGCTTTACACCTCCAGCGCCGACGCCCGGCTCGTCTTTCTGGCCGGGGGTCCCGGCATCCGGATCACCGGATTGAGGCTCCAAGGCCCCGACGGCGGCATCGGCGGCAAAGATCCCTATACCCCCCCTCCGGTGGGAGGCATCAAGGGCGCCTTCGCAGGTTTGGAGATCGATAATTGCGAGCTCAGCCGTTTTCCCTATGCGGCCGTCTCGCTCAATCCCGGGGCCGACGGCGCCTACGTCCATCACAGCTTCATTCACCATAATCAGAGGGGGGGTCTCGGATATGGAATCGTTGTCGACCAGGCCTCGGTCCGCGTCGAGGCCAATCTCTTCGACACCAACCGACACGCCATTGCCGCGACAGGGCGCCCCGGGACGGGCTACGAAGCGTCCTACAACGTCTTCACCGGCCGTAAAAAGAACGCGGCGGGCTACGCGCATTATGCCTTGGACATGCACGCGCAGGCCGTCAACGACCGCGTCATCGGCGGAAGCGTCATACGGATCCATCACAACTCGATTTATTACCGAGGCTATAATGGAGATTCCGCCATTGGCGCGGTTCACATCGAGGGGAGGCCCCAAAAGGGGGCCTGGATCCATCACAACGTGTTTGCGGCGGATGACGATCAGGCGGTCTCGCAAAGGTTCTACAAGCGGGGCCCTTGCGATCGGGGCCTGTGCTTCGTCCGCGATACCTTCTCGGACTTCGACAACGTCTTCGTGTTCTCGAACAAATTCGGGGCGAGACCGCCTCGATAGAACCGTCTTGCCGAAAACTTCGATTTGTAGGAGGTGAAGGTCATGGCTTCGGATCCCATCGCGGAGTTCAAGGCGAAGCAGCGCGAGACGTGGGCTCTCGGCAACTTCGGAGAAGTGGCGGTCTTCACGGCCCAGCCGGCGGGTCATCTCGTCCGGTTCGCGGGCGTCCGCGCCGGCCAAAAGGTGCTCGACGTGGCCACGGGGACCGGCGTGGTCGCCATCACGGCGGCGCGGCTGGGAGCAAAACTGACGGGTCTTGACCTCACCCCCGAGCTCCTCGAACAGGCCCGGCGGAACGCGGCCGTCGCGGAATTAAAGGACATCGAGTGGATGGAAGGGGACGCGGAGAAACTCCCGTTTCCGGATGCCGCCTTCGACGTCGTCTTGAGTCAGTTCGGCCACATTTTCGCGCCGCGGCCGGAAGTCGTCGTCAAAGAGATGCTGCGAGTCCTCAAGCCTGGGGGGACGATCGCCTTCGCGACGTGGCCGCCGGAACAATTGATCGGCCGCACCCTCGCGCTCACATCAAAATACGTCCCGCCGCCTCAGGGCGTCCCCGCTCCGACGCTCTGGGGGGACGTCAACCCGGTGCGCGAACGGCTGGGCGACCGCGTGAAGGACATCTTCTTCGAGCGCGGCATCATGGCCATCCCGGCGCTCAGCCCCCAGCATTTGATGGCGTGGCAAATGTCGAAGATCGGTCCCATGGTCAGGACCGTAGACGCGCTCCAAAAGGAACCGTCGAAACTTCAGGCCTATTTGAAGGAATCGGCCGACCTGATCGCGGCCTACACGGCCGACAACATCGTGCGCCACGAATACCTGCTCACGCGGGCGACGAAGATCTGATCCGGCGGTCGATTTCCGCCTGTAACCCACCCTCCCCCGTCCTCATCACCCAGTCGTGGTTCCATCGGAAGAGCGGTTTCAAGACCGGCGAGAGAAACTTGACCCAAGCCTTCTCGGCGCGGACATCCCAGTAAAAAGTGACGGCGACGTCGCACGAGTTTTCCTCCAGCCTCCAAAGTCCGCGTCCGGAAAGTTCCCCCGAGGCGCGGATCTCGATTTCATGCGGCGGGACTTCCCGGACAAGTTCGGTCGTAAAATCGAGCGTGTAAGGAAGCCTCGCCCGGACCAAGGCACGAACCTTCTTCGTCCCCACCACATCCGTTCTCACGTAGGCGGGCCGCCACCATCGGCAATAGGACTCTCCTTCCTTGAGGATGTCGAAGACCAGGCGGATCGGACCTCGGATCTTCCAATGGGTGACGAAATGGTAATCGGCGGCTTGCATGGTCACACTCGTTTCGGAATCTTCACACCCCGCAGGCGGCGAGCCCATTTACGGTACAAATCGAACGGCTCCCCCTCTTTTCCCATGGCGTCGTAGTAGAGCTCGCGGATCTCTTGCTTCGAGACCCGGCCGTCCAGCATCGCGTAGTAGAGCCGGTCGCCCAGCATGTATCCCAGGCCGTGGGTGACGCCGAAGAAAAGGTCGTGCCGGGACCGGAAGAACTGGCGGGACCGGATGGAAATCCCGCGTTTGTCCATCTCCCGGTGGCGCAGGACCAGGAGGGCGATCTCCAGCTCCCGATGGCGCTCCCGGGAGGCCGATTCGGAGGTCAGGTAAGAGATGAGACCGGCGTATTCCCTCTCGTGGAAACACTTCCGCTTGTGATTGATGATCTTCGAGCCGAAAAATCCAACCGCCTCGTGGATGACGTTGGCGTAGAAGGCGTCGACGGGATCCCGCGGGAACTCCTTTCCGGCGCTCAGATACTTGAGGTAGTGGGACGCCTCCTCCGCGGCGTGGTTGAGGGAAAGATTGCCGAGATAGACGTAATTTTTTTGGGGAATGCAGTAGCTCTCCGAGGCCAAAATCTGCTGTTTGACCCTCTGGATGTCCGATTTCGAAAAGCTCCCCTCCTCCCGGAGCGCCTTCAAGAAGCTCAGGTCGCCGCAGGTGAACACCTCCACGTCTTCCGCCCTCCGCGGGACGCGAAGCTCCAAAAACTCCGCGATCCGGTGGAGAAGGTCCAGAAAACTGTGCCGGGCATCGGTGTAGTCGATCTCGCCCTCCTCGTGCTCGAGCCAGTTCAGGAAGGTCTGCTGCCAAACGATGGGAGGGGTGTTGATCACGCAGAATTCGCGTTCGCTCACGCGCACGATCTCGACCTTGTCTTCGATCCCGTTCTCGGCCAGGCGCCAGTAGATGGCCTCACTGTTCTGGTAGACGATCAGGTCCTTTTTGCGGAGGCCCTTGGTTTGAAGGACGCGTCCGACCTCGGCCGGCAGGTGCTCGGGGGCCGTATGCAGGTCGCCCACAAAAACGATCAGTTTGCGGTCGGGTTCGCCCTCGACGACGGAGGCGACGATCCGCGCGCTCTCCCGGTCCCGCTTGGTGAGCGTGGCGTCGCCCCCCAGGGAGTATTCGATGCCGAACACCGGAATCTTGTGAAAACGGGCAAAGTCGAAGATCGGTTTAAAATTCTCCCACAGGTCGAAATACCAGTATTTGCGGAGCTTGATCCGTTCCAGGAAGGTATCCTCCGAGACGCGGCCGGCCAGATAGTCGTCGAGGTGCCGCTGATGCCGCTTCTGGACGAGCTCGAGACCCACGCCCAGCCGCGGAACGAGACCGACGACTTGCTTGAGGATCCGGAGCAACGTCCGCTGCGACTGCGGGTTGGTGTGATAGTCCCCGATGTAGACGATGTCGCTCTCGCGGATGGCGTCGATCAGCTCTCCGGCGCCGGAAGGGGCTTCGTAGGTCCGGACGCGCCGCTTGTAACGGCGCTCGTAGAGATCGAATCCCCGCTCGCGCACCATGGCCTGGCTGCGGATGATCTCGTCGTTCTTGGTAAAAATCTTTTTCTGGATCTTCAATAGCTCCTGGCGGGGTGAGAGCGCCTTCGAAATGGAATTCGGCGACGGCATGATGATTATCAATAAAATCTAGCACATTCGGGCCGAAAGTTCGATTGACATTCGAAGATGCCGGGATAGAAACTTGGCTTACACCTAAGAGGTGCGATTCAGGCTTTCATAGTTTTCGGGAGGATTTCATCGTGGCGGAAAAACCCACGTTCAAGGCCGGCATGGAAGACATCGTCGCGGCCCAGACCAAGCTTTGCGACATCGACGGACAGAAGGGCGAACTCATCTATTGCGGTTACGACATCCGCGATTTGGCCGATAACGCCTCGTTCGAGGAAGTCATCCATCTCCTGCTCCATATGCGCCTGCCCACGTCGTCGGAACTGAATGAACTCCGCATGACGCTCGACGAGAACGCGGAGATCCCGTACGAGATCATGGAGACCTTGAAGAGGCTGGCACCCCGCCTCTCGGGAATGGGGATGCTGCGCACCTTCGTCTCCATGCACGCCCACTTCGATCCGGAGGCCGGCGACCGCTCGATGTCGGCGAACGAAAACAAGGCCCTCCGGATCATCGCGAAGATCCCGACCCTGGTCGCCGCCTTCGACCGCTTCCGCAAGGGCAACCAGTACGTCCCGCCCAAGCCGGGCCAGTCGGTCGCCCAGCGCTTCCTTTACCAGCTCACCGGCAAGGACCCCATTCCGGAGGCGACGCGGGCCATGGACATGGCCCTCGTCCTCCACGCCGAGCACGGGTTCAACGCGTCCACCTTCACCGCCCGGGTGGTGGCGGCGACGCTTTCCGACATCTATTCGGCCGTGACCGCGGCCATCGCCGCCCTGAAGGGCCCCTTGCACGGAGGCGCCAACGAGGAAGTCATCAAGACCCTGCGCGCCATCGGGCATATTTCGCACGTCCGCGAATACATCGAGAACGAACTGGCCAACAAGCGCGTCATTTTCGGCTTCGGGCACCGGGTCTATAAGACGATCGACCCGCGCGCGAAACACCTCATGGCGATGTCCGAGGCGTTCAGCCGCAAGAGCGGCCAGATGAAGTGGTTTGATATGTCCGTCGAGATCCAGAAGATCATGAAGGAGTTGAAGGGCCTCGATCCGAACGTCGATTTCTATTCGGCGACTCTCTACCAGACGATGGGCATCCCGGTGGATCTCTTCACGGCGATCTTCGCCATGTCGCGGTCGGCCGGTTGGACGGCCCACATCCTGGAGCAATACCGGAACAACCGCCTCATTCGCCCCCAGTCCGAGTACATCGGGCCCAGGGGCCTGAAATACGTCCCCATCGATCAACGCTAACCACCAAGGAACCCTATGAGCGCATCCAAATTGAAAAGGCCCCAGTCCGGGGAGAAGATCCGCATTGAGAAGGAAAGGCTGATCGTCCCGGATCAGCCGGTGATCCCTTTCATCGAAGGCGACGGGACGGGCCCGGACATCTGGCGCGCGTCGCAGATCGTCTTCGACGCGGCCGTCGAAAAGGCCTACAAGGGCAAGCGGAAGATCCAGTGGTTCGAGGTTTACGCGGGCGAGAAGGCGCAGAAGGTCTACGGGGCCGAGTGCCCTCCGAATTTGCTCCCGACTGAAACGCTGGACGTCATCAAGGAGTACCTGGTCGCGATCAAGGGCCCGCTCACGACGCCCGTGGGCAAGGGGATCCGCAGCCTGAACGTCACGCTCCGTCAGGAGCTCGACCTGTACGTTTGTCTCCGTCCGGTCCGGTATTTTCAAGGCGTCCCTTCGCCCGTCAAGCACCCGGAAAAGGTCGGCATGGTGATCTTCCGGGAAAACACGGAGGACATCTACGCCGGCGTCGAATGGGAGGCCGGCACGCCGGAGGTCAAGAAGGTCCTGGAGTTCCTCCAAAAGGACATGGGCGTCAAGAAGATCCGGTTCCCCGAGACCTCGGGCATCGGCATCAAACCCGTTTCCAGGGAGGGCACGGAGCGTCTCGTGCGCGCCGCGATCAAGTACGCGCTGGCTCACAAGCGAAAGAGCCTCACCCTGATCCACAAGGGCAATATCATGAAGTTCACCGAAGGCGCCTTCATGCGCTGGGGCTACGAGCTGGCCAAGCGCGAGTTCGGCGATCAAACGGTGGGCTGGGAGGATTGCCAGGGGAAACCGCCGGCTGGAAAACTTCTGATCAAGGACGTCATCGCGGACGCTTTTCTACAGCAGATTCTGACCCGCCCCGATGAATACGACGTGATCGCGACGCTCAATCTCAACGGCGACTACATCAGCGACGCCCTGGCCGCGCAGGTCGGCGGCATCGGAATCGCCCCCGGCGGCAACATCAACTATGTCACCGGCCGAGCCATCTTCGAGGCCACCCACGGCACGGCGCCGAAGTATGCGGGCCAGGACAAGGTGAACCCAGGCTCGGTGATCCTGTCCGGCGTCATGATGCTCGAGTACCTGGGCTGGCAGGAGGCGGCGGACCTGATCGTCACGGCGCTGGAAAAGACGATCTCCAAAAAGACAGTCACCTACGACTTCCACCGCCTGATGGAGGGCGCGACCCTCGTCTCCTGCTCCGGGTTCGGCAAGGAAATCGTCAAAAATATGTAATGCAGGGGCGAATCTTGTATTCGCCCCC
>DATIGE010000046.1 GCA_035454885.1 bacterium | reverse complement strand
CCGCGCGAAGAAAGCTTGAAAACGGCCAAACCCCTCACCCTCGCCCTCCTCTTGATGCTGGCGCCGTTGCCGGCCCTGGCCGCGGATTACAGCACGGCCAATGTCCCCGTCGACGACCCCGTCTATCGCGACATCGACCGGCTGGTGGGGTTGGGGCTGGCGAGGGACGTGATCTACGGCCAGAGGCCCTGGAGCCGGGGAGAGATCGCCCGGATCATCGCCGCGGCGGTGAAGAAACAACGCGCCCAAGGGCCCGTCCTCGCCCCGGACGAACGGGAGATCGGCCTGCGCATCGGGACCGACGACCTCTTGGAAAGGCTCGAAAGGGACTACCGGGAGGAATTGGTGCAACTGGGGGCGGCCGAAGGCGACCGGAAGACCTTCTCCCTCCACCCGCTCTCCTACGTGGAGGGCGGCTACACCTTTTTGGACAGCGAGGCGCGTCCCGTACCCGATAACGGGCTGGGCCCCGTGGACGCCCGGATCGAACCGCTCTCCGCCTACCGGGAGGGACGGCGCTACCCCGACGGCCACCAGTTGGCCCTGGAGACCGAGCACCGGCTCCGGGCGGGCCGCTTCTTTTCCTTCTACCTCCGTCCCCGCCTCCAATTCGACGTGACCCACGGCGGCGATGCGAGCGTCCATCCCTACGTCCAGCAACTCTACGCCAAGTTCGCCGTCCCTCACTTTGAACTTCTGGCCGGACGCGATTCGATCGAATGGGGTCAGGGCGAGTTCGGCGGCATCCTCCTCTCCAACAACGCCCGGCCCCTGGACATGATCAAGGTGTCGAACCCGTCCCCGAGCATTCTGCCGTGGATCTTCCGCTACATCGGTCCCATCCGTTACACCCTCTTCGCCGCCAATCTCGGTCCGGAGAGGGAGTTTCCCCATTCCTTCCTGACGGGGTTCAAGGTCAACCTCAAGCCCGTGTCCTTCTTCGAGGTCGGCTTGAGCCAGTTGGTCATGATGGGGGGCGACGGCTCTCCGTCGCTCTCGTTCGGCCGCGCCGTGAGCGAGTTCTTCGGCTTCCGGGGCAACACGCGCGGCGTGGAGAACGTCGCCAACCGGGAAACCGGTTTCGATTTCCGGTTTTATCTCCCCTTTCTGCGCAACACCCAGCTTTACTGGGAACTTCAATTCGAAGACGTCTACCACGATCGCACTTTTATGATCACCGACCTCGCCAACCACCAGGCGGGGATCTACATTCCGCGGCTGAACAACGAAGGAACGATGGCGCTCCGCCTGGAATACCGTCACGGGTCTCCGTATTTCTACCGTCACGGAACCTTCCGAACCGGCATGGCCCTGAACGGGCGGCTCTGGGGTGACGAACTGGGACCCCAGGCGGACGGGGCCTACGTGACCTTCACGCACGATCCTTCGGAACGCCTGCGCCTGACCTGGAACTTCCGCTACGAGCGGAGGGACGGCGACGTGCTCTTGGAACTCCTCGACCCCGACGGCGGCAACCGGCGGCTGACCGTGGTCACGCCCGCGCCGGCCGAGCACCGGATCGCCGCGCACATCCGCGGCGACTACCTCGTGCGTCCCCTGAATCCGAAGATCAGACTCCGCCTGGAGTTGGGCTACGAACGCATCCTTTCCTTCAACTTCGTCCAAGGAGACGGCCGCAACGGCTTCCTGACCGGCGCCTCGGCCCGATTTGATTTGTTTTAAGTTGTCGGGTAAGCCCAACCCGTGAACCTGAACGCGCTCCGCAAACCGGCCGACGGCCTCGTCTCCCGCTGGCTGAACCGCCGCATCTCCTTGGCGATCACGCGGCGCCTGGCGGGCGTCCCGATCACACCCAACCAGATTTCGATTATTACGATGCTGCTGGGATTGGCCTCGGGTGTCGCCGTGGCGCGAGGAACCTACACCCTGGGGGTCGTCGGCGCCGCCCTCCTTCAGCTCCAGTCGACGCTCGACGGCGTGGACGGCGAGTTGGCCCGCCTCCGCTCGCAATGCACGCGTCTCGGACAATGGCTGGATACGCTCAGCGACGACTTCTCCGAATTTTCCTTTCTGCTGGGGCTGACGGTCGCGTCGTCTTCATCCGGTTCGCCGGGGCTTGCGACCCTGGGACTCTTGGGACTGGCGGCCTATGCGGCGGCCAAGAGCATCCTCTATTACCTTTTGGCGACGGTCTTCCGCTCGGGCAATCTCCAAGACTTCAAATGGGAGGTCGGCGGGCCCCGGTCGTGGACCGCTCACATCGAGCTCCTCTTCAAGCACGATTTCCTCTGCCTGTTCTTTCTCGTTCTCGCCCTGGCCGGAC
>DATIGE010000045.1 GCA_035454885.1 bacterium | reverse complement strand
CTGGAGGGAAGGGGCGATCGCCTGGGGAAGAAGGGTTGGGAAGGTGACGGTCATAGAAGTTCTCCTTGCTTGTGCGTCGTTAGCGATCGTCCCGAGGGAGCAAGAGTTGTTGCACGCGTGTGGTCGACGGCGAGTTTTGTGAGAATGGATAGGAAGGGATGAAAGAGATCATCGCGAAGAGGATGGGGTTGTCCTAGACCAAACAACACGAAAGTCATCATCTTCTTCCCCCAGGAAATACGCGCTCCAGCCTTGCGGCGGTAATTTCAGCGGACAGAGCCTCCTGATGGCTTCTTCAAGGGCTTGCGTGATTTGCCCGACGTAATCATTCTCAAAAAACTGTCCAAAGTTGGCGCGAAAGGGGCAAGCAGTAATCAATGTGTCTTTCTGGGCTTCCGGGGGCCTGGAGGGCCCTCGGCGTTGAAGAGGCCGCAACTCAACGGGGCGCTTGACGATGACGGGGCCATGATCGGAAGCCCCGTCCCAGCCGCCTCTCAACTCGTCTCCTACGTGGTGGGCCTCTCCGCCAGCTATGGAGCCCTCTGCGACCTGCGGGGGGAGGCGATCGATCCGGCTTTTCGCGCGCCCGCCGGCGAGGTTCTGGGGACGGTCGGCCGGAGTTTTGCCTTTCAAGAACCGATCATCGACTATCGTGCCGGCGGGATGACGCGCGTTCGAAGTCATCGCGAGATCGCGCGATATATCGAGGAGGCCGCCCCGTTGTACGCCGGTCATTGGCAAGAGATTTTGTACCGATCGGACGATCTGCAACGGAAGCTCTGGCCGCAGATCGAGGCGGCGGCCAAGGGGTTCGTCCGGGCCGGTTACGACACCTACGGGGACGCGGTCGTCTCCGGAGCGTGGGCGGCGGAGGCTCTCAAGGTGGGGATGGAGATTGCCCGGCGAAAAACGCTCGAGGCGCCGGAGCCCGTAGCGCCCCTTCCCCCGAACATGGCCCATTTGGGCTTGATGGTGGAACTCCTGAAAAAGTCCCTGGCCCAAGGCGACTTGGAGGACGCCCGGGTGCGGATCGAGTCCGTCCGCAGGCAAAGCTCCGGCGCGGCGATTCATCACTTCGAGGGCTATTTTCAAGCCCTGGCCCGGTTCTATTCCGAAACCCCCCTCGACAGCCGGATTCGGGATGTGATGGCCCTGGAACTCGAGGCGTCCGGAAGAAATGAGGCCCTGGGCTTGTTCGTCGAGGAGGTCGGCGATGTCTTGGACCGCTGGCGCCGGTTGAGCCCATGGCAAAGGGTCAAGCAAGGCCGGATGCTTTGGATAGCCCTCCAAGCGTGGCTCCGCTTTCGGCGTCTGAATGCGCGCCTCCGCCCCCGACAAGAAACTTGACATGGTAAGTCATATGATTTAATCAAATGATTACATCATATGAATGAATCCAAGGCCGCCAAGAATCCGAGCCCCGACACCTCCGAGGCCATCCTCCGGGCCGCGACGACCCTCTTCTCCCAAAAGGGGATCAACGGCACGACCACCCGCGAGATCGCGGACCTGGCGGGGGTCAATATCGCCGGCCTGCACTATCACTGGGGCGGGAAGGAAGACCTCCTCAAGGCCGTGTATCAGCGGGTGATCGAAGAATTGATGGGCCTGGTCGCCCGGATCTTCGATAATCCGGCGGCCCATTTGAAAGAAAACATCGAGACGCATCTCGGCCGGTTTCACGACTTTTTCATCGAGAACGCCGAATACGCGCGGATCCTTCTTTACGGCGACCTCGAAAAGCCGACTTTCATCGCCGAGTTGCGCGACCGGTACATCTTGCCGATCGTTCGCCAGGTCTCGGAACAAATGAAGTCGCTCATGAGGGAGAAGAAGATCCGCAAGATCGATCCGGAGGCGATGCTGCTCTCCATGTACGGTTCGCTCCTGGTTCCCTTCGCGGACTTTGCGGCCCAGAAGGCCTGCATGGGCGACACGATCCTGAATAAAAAGATAGCCCAGAGATTTCGAAGGCAGTTCATCGATTCGGTCCTCTCGACGTTAGGATTGGAGGTTCTATGAGAACAGAAACAGGACTCCTCGCGGTGCTCTTCGTGATGGGTGCATCGGCCGTGGACGCCTCGCCCGTCAAGGTCACGCACGATATCCGTTCCGATGGCCCGTCGCAGGTGATCGCGGAGGGCGTTCTCCGCGCCTCCCCGGAAAAGATCTGGTCCCAGATCATCCGGTTCAACGATTACGCGACCTTCATGCCCCACGTCCTGGAGAGTTTCTTCATCACGGAGAAGGGCGTCGAGGGCCTGAAAAACGCGGGGACGAGGAACGCGAACAAGCTCCGCGCCGTGGCGAAGAAATACAAGGTCGCCGTTCCGAGGCGGGAAGGTCAAAAGTGGGGCGGGCTCGTCTTCATGGTTCTCAACACGCCGTTTCCCGTCGAGAACCGCTGGTACGTGATCCGGACCGTCCAGGACGAAACCAAGGCGGCCGAACACAAGTACAAGAGATGCTGGGAACTCGTCACGGGTAACATCGAGTCGGCCCAGGGCTGCTGGACGTTCGTCCCCGGCGTGAATCCGGAGGAGACCGTCAGCCGCTACGATGACCAGGCGGACCCAGGCGGCAACGTCCCCGAGTGGGTGACGCGGATGGGCGCCACGCAGACGATTCCCCAGATGTTCGAAAAGGTCGAAAAACTCGCGCAGTCGATGGACTAAGGAGAGCGTTATGGCGAACCTGAAAGAATTGTCCGAATCCCTCCGGGAAAAACGGGAAAAGGTCCGACAGATGGGCGGGACGGAGGAGGTGGCCCGACAGCACAAGGCCGGGAAGCTCACCGCCCGCGAGCGGGTCGACCTCCTCTTTGACAAGGGGACCTTCGTCGAGTTGGGGATTTTGGGGCACCATCAATCACAGCACCCCTCCATGGAAGGCAAGTACACCCCCGCCGACGGCTGCATCACCGGCTACGGCAAGGTTCAGGGCCGGCTCGTCGCTTGCGCCGCCTATGACTTTACGGTCATGGCCGGCTCGATCGGTTACACGCAGGAACGCAAGGTCGATCGTCTCCGCGAATTGGCGATCCGGGAGAAAATTCCCTTTGTTTGGCTTCTCGATTCGGCAGGGGCCCGAATCCAGGAGCTCGCGGGCTCGCAATTCGCCGAGAGCGGCAAGATGTTCTACGACCAGGTCAAGATGAGCGGGTTCGTCCCGCAGGTGGCCGCCATGATGGGGCCTTGCGCCGCGGGCACCGCCTACGTTCCCGCCCTCGCCGACTTTGTGCCCATGGTGAGGGGGACGAGTTCGATGGCGCTGGCCGGGCCTCCGCTCGTGAAGGTCGTCATCGGAGAGGACATCACGATGGAGGACCTGGGCGGCTCGAAGGTGCATTGCGAGGTGAGCGGCGTCGGCGACCTGGAAGCGGCCGACGACAAGGCGTGCATCCAGGCGATCAAGGAATATCTGAGCTATTTCCCGTCGAATTGCGAGGAAAGGCCGCCGCTCTCAACCGGCGCCGGAGGCGAAGGCTTCGGTTACGATGAGGACATCCCCGACGACCGCGTGGATGAATCCATTCTGAACATCCTGCCCGACAGCCCCAAGAAGCCTTACGACATGAAGGCCGTCATCCAGAAGGTCGTCGACCATGGCCGGTTCTTCGAGATCAAACCAGGCTTCGCGAAAACCATCGTCGTGGGATTGGCGCGCGTCTGCGGCAAACCGGTGGGCATCGTCGCCAACCAGCCGATGGTGATGGGCGGCGTCCTCGACGTCGATTCCGCCGACAAGGCCGCGCGCTTCATCAATCTCTGCGACGCCTTCAACATCCCGCTGCTCTTTCTCCAAGACGTGCCGGGATTCATGGTCGGTTCCAAGGTGGAGAAGCAGGGCATCATTAGACACGGCGCCAAAATGCTTTACGCCGTGTCGCGCGCGAGCGTCCCCAAGCTGACGGTCGTGATCCGAAAGGCCTACGGGGCGGGCTATTACGTGATGTGCGGCAAGGGCTACGAGCCCGACGGCATCGTCGCCTGGCCCTCGGGCGAGATCTCGCTCATGGGGGCGGAGGGAGCGGTGAACATCATCTTCCGGAAGGCGATCGAGGAATCGGACAACCCCGAAGAGACGAGGAAGCAATTGGTGGAGATGTTTCAGAAGGAGATCAGCCTGGAGAAGGCGGCGGGGGCGGCCTACATCGACGACATCATCGACCCGAGGGAGACCAAGCGGTGGATCGTCAGGACATTGGAACTCGCGCAAAACAAGGCCACCCCATGGCCCAAGAAGCGCCATGGGGTGGCTCCGGTTTGATCTTCTTTCTCTTACAGCATGACGCAATTGTTCTGACTCAGGATGTCATCCGCTTCGTTGTGCGTCCCGACGGTCTGGCGCATTCTCCTCCCGCCGGTCGGACCTTGAAAGTGGCAGCCGATGCCGTTGGAGCCGTCGTATCCGCCGCCCGAGCTGCCGCCACCGGGAGGGGGCGGAGGCGTGGGCTCATCCGGCGGGGTGGGATCAACGACAATCTCACCGTCCACGGGCAAGATACCACCGACGGTGGGTTTGTCGCCGCCGCCGGGACCGGGATCGACGAACATGCACGTCTGGGGATCGCCGATCCGGCAACAGAGGTAGGGATTTCCTTGTGAGACCCAACCCGTCGGACAATGAGAATCCGCGCCTTCGTCTTCCGTCGGCGTATCGGTGTCGGATGGCGTATCGGTTTCGGTCGGCGTCCCGGCGACCTCGGGCGACGTGTTTTCCGGGACGATCGTATCGCCGGCCTCATCGGTCACGGCCTCGGGCAACGTTTCCTGTCCGGCCTCGGGCTGCAGTTGCATGTCTCTCAACTGCGCAGGCGACGTCTTGGCGTACGTGCAGCCGAACCCGGCGGCGGCAAACAGGAACAGGACAAATAGCTTCTTCATGACTTCCTCCTGCCGGGATGAAGAGCAAGAGGCGTGCCCAAAGGAGTGCATTGAAAGGACTCAGGTTTTTAGGTTGGATTCAGCTGGCGAGTTAAGCACGAGAAACAATTTGGGGAATAATCAGATGTGGGGCCTTCGGGGCGAGAGCGGTATCTCGCCCCGATATTGGGCGACCATTGGCTTTGCCAATGTGAAGCCCAGGATGGGCGCCCCGCGTCGCAGTTCACGGAGCGCCCCGTTCCTGAGGTCCTATAAGGAGGACACGTGTGCTGTCCTCTCCCTCGCAGACTTTCTCGAAGCGATTTTCTTGGCGCCCGTGCGGCTCGCCCTTTTCTTGGCGCCGGTGCCGCGGATCTTGGAGTGGGGGCCTGATGCGGCGACGGCCCTGGCCACCGACGGCGAGTCCTCGGCATCCCGAGTCGCCCCGGCGGCCTGACGTTTGGCGCCGGTGGCGGCCCTGGCCCAGGACGGCCCCTTGAATCCCAGAAATGAGAAGATTCCCGTCACGATGAGAGCGATCAGGTAGACGAAATAGTTCTTGGCTCCGCGAATGGTGGCCATGAGTCCCCCCTTGTTCCCTTGCAGTTAGCAAATGGAATGCCATGAGGCGTCGTCTGGGGATAAGTCGCTAACCTACGAATCCATAATATGATTCCCTTGTGATAGACTGTGACCATATATGGTCAAATTTCTGAAATTCCTCGGGATATTTTCAAGATGAGAAAGGGAAGCGTCAAAGGCTTGACGTCCCCCGGAGGGCTTGTTGCGACGTGACAAATTTATGCTGTGATCTCTTAGGGGCCTGTGGGCGTTACGGGCATGTAGTGGTACATTTTGGTGGGCGAGATGTAAAACTGGTAAGCGATCGCCGGTTTGCCCTCCGGGCCATGGACGGGCGAGCAGGCGACTTCGTCCTCGTCGGCCGTGTTGTTCGTGAGATTGTATTCCCCCGACCCGTCCGCGTTGATCCGCCAGATTTCCCAATCCTTCTCCGCGCCGCCGCTTCCATGAGGCTTGTTGGATGCGAAAAAGATGTACTTGCCGTCGTAGGAATAGCACGGATGCGCGTCCTTGGCCTCGCCGCTTCTGTCCGTGATCTGCGTCTGATGCTCGCAACGGTAGGTCTTGACCGGGATGCTGGTCGTCGACGTGGTTACGCCTGAAGGGAAGCAGACTTGTGTTCCCATGACGGAGGAGCAGCTCTGCGAAAAACCCGTTGGCATCGTGAAGTCGACGGTGGTCGCCGAAACCTTGAAATCGCAGGACCAAATGTCGCCGTCGCGGACAAACAGCAGCTTGTCGCTCCCGACGGCGAACGACGGGTCGGTCTCGTCGGTCCCATCAAAGTTAATGCCTTCGATCTTAACGGTTAATCCCAAATCCTGGGACGGATCGGTGGCATAAAGATCGTACTTTTCGTCGCCATCCTTACGGGAAAAGACGAGGTGGCCGTCTTTGGACCACGTGACCTCATTGAAGTCGAGCGTGCCTTGGGCGTTGTTGGGGACAAGGATCCTCGAATTCGCAGGGCCGATGTTTTCGGGATTGGTGCCCATGCGGATTTGCTTCACGAAAAATTGATTCTTGGACGGCTCTTCGTCGGACGGCGCGTTTTCCTTCGTGCACAGGTCGCTGCAGCCGTCGCCCGATGTCGTGTTGCCGTCGTCGCACTGTTCGTAGCCTTCCCGGATGTTGTTGCCGCAGACGGGAATCTGACCGGCGAGGAAGGCGAACTTGTTCCCATTCTGGCTCCATTTCAGATACCGAGGAATGTAATCTCCGCTTCCGTCGTCGTTCGCGTCGAGATCGAGACTATAACTTAAGGCGGGCGGGGAGGCGACGATGTCATAGATGCCCGTGGTACCTCCCAGCGGGACGGGAATGATGAGCAACATGACCATGCCAAAAAAGTCCGAGGCGATTTTCGTGCCATCATGATTGAACGTGGGCCCGCCTTGGAATTTCCAGATGAATGATTCCTTGGCGTTCTTCGTAATTTGAAGGGGTGCGGCCCCTCCCGCACAGTCGTTGGCGAGAAAGAGGTTTTCGGCCGCCGAACCCACGCGGTCGGAAACGAAGGCGTACCGGTTGCAATAAGTCTTCTCCGGGGGCGGAATCGCGGCGCAGGCGCTGGGGACCCCCGTGCAGGTATAGCCGGTTTCCACGGTGCAATCGGCGGCGCAACCGTCGGAGCCGGCGACGTTCCCGTCGTCACAGCCCTCCCCCGGGTCGAGGCTCCCGTCGCCGCAGGCGGTCGGGGGAGTTCCGGTGCCGCCGGTGGTCGTTTCACCACTGCCGCCCCCTGATGTCGTGCCACCCGTGGTCGCCCCTCCTGTCGTTGTCTCTCCCGTCGGCGTGATGACTTCTTCTTTTTCTCCCGCACCGGCCGTCGGGCCGGAGGTGTCACCGGTGGGAGGGGTCTTGGTGGTGCCCGATGCCTTGATCGTGGCCTCGTCGGGGGAACCGGCGCAGCCCCCGGCGCCCAAAACCAATGACGCGACGACGGGCAGCCAGAGGGCGCAGACCACAAGACTCAAGATTTTTTTCATGGAACTCCTCCCACTCCGGGCAGTAGCAAGATGAGTGCCATAAAATCCGGCGCGGTCGATAAGGCCTAATCCGTTGAAATAAGAGGTCTTTTTTTTACGCACCCCATTTCGACCCGGTGTGATTTTCACTCTCAAAACGATCAGTTTATCATTATGATAATTACAAAGGGTTCGTGTCGGTTTGATTGACCTGCCGGGCCGAGCCCGGGTATGTGTTGTCACACACCCTTCGGGTGCGGTTCATCTTTTGATTTCCGGAGGATTTCATCGTGGCCCCCAAGACCATCATCACCTGCGCCCTCACGGGCGTGCTCGCCAAAAAGGAACAATGCCCGGCGATTCCTTATTCGCCGGCGGAGATCGCCGAGGAGGCCAAGCGGGCCTACGACGCGGGAGCGGCGGTGGTTCATATCCACGCGCGCACGCCGGAAGGAGGGCCGAGTTGGGAGTCCAAGGTGTTCGGCGAGATCAAGGCCGAGATCCGAAAGCGTTGTCCCGTCATCCTGAACTTTTCATCGGGTGGGATCGGCCTGCCGATTCAGGAGCGGACGGTCCACATTACGGACCATAAGCCGGAGATCGGGGCCCTCAACATGGGGTCGATGAACTACGCGATCTATTCCAGGAAGAACAAAAAATTCTACCACGACTTCGTGTTCGCCAACCCGTTCGGCGACATCCAGTACTGCCTCGACCGCATCAACGAGGCGGGCGCCTTGCCGGAACTGGAATGTTTCGACGTCGGGCACACCGCCAACGCCGTGCCGTTCATCGACATGGGTGTCTTGAAGACCCCGGCCCATTTTTCGCTGATCCTGGGCGTTCTCGGCGGCATCCCCACCAAGGCCGGAAATCTCGCCTGCATGGCCAGCAATCTCCCCGAGGGTTCGCATTGGGAAGTGATCGGGATCGGGCGCGATCAATGGCGATTGATCGACGAGGCGCTGGCGTTGAACGGCGACATCCGCGTGGGCCTCGAAGACAATTTCTACCTTCCGAACGGCGAGATGGCGAAATCGAACGGTGATTTGGTGGCGGCGGCGGTCCTCAAGGTTCGAGAGAGGGGGAGAACGCCGGCGACGGTTCAGGACGCGCGGGCGGCCTTGCATTTGCCGGGACCTGGCTGACGGTGGCGACGAGAAAGCCCTCCGGCAGTTCGCGGTTCAGGCGGGAACGGATTTCCTCCGGGTCCACCGCGGCGTCCAACTCCAGTTTGAATTCCTGGTCGAACATCTCCTTGCCCACCGGCATGCCGGGTCCAAAGGAAATGCGCGGCTGCGGATGGAAGCCCTGGCTGAAGCGAACCGGAAGATCCCCCCGCGAGACGGCGCGGCGCAGGGTGTCGACGAATTCGAGGTGGCTCAAGAACGCGCCGGGGCCGGTTTTGGAGAAGGTGCAGGTGTAGGAAACGGTGTTTCCGGGTAGGGGCGCCAGGCCTGGCGCCCCTGCAACCGGGGTCCTTTTCTCAATGCTTGTTCGAAAATTCGCCACGATGTCCTTCAACGGCTCGATCTGATACAGCCTGACCTCCGTCGTCGTCTTCTTCTTCACGGCCTTGCCCTGGTCGTTCAGGACCGGCTGTTCATAAGAGCGGTTTCGGACTTCGGAATAGTCGCAGACACCGCAGGACGTGCAGGTCCCCGTTGAACAGTCGGCGATGAATTCCGTCTTGAGCGACGCCTGCCACTCCTCCCAGAGCCAGTCCTTCTTCATCTCCACGAAGAGATGGTCCCACGGAAGGATCTCGTCCCGCGTTCTTTCGCGTTCGACATAGAAGGCCGGGTCGATTCCCAGTTCCGTCCAAGCCTCCTTCCATTTCTCGTAACGCAGGCCCTCGTCCCACTCGTCGAAGCGGCAGCCCTTTTCCCAGGCCCGGAGGACGAGACTCGAGAGGCGCCTGTCGCCCCGGGAGAAGACACCTTCCAGGTAGCTCGTCTCGGGCTTGTGGGGCTTCAGGTTCAGGCGCCGCGAGCGGAGGCGCGACCGGAGGAGGTCGAGCTTGCGGTGACATTCCGCCAGGGGGATCTGCGGGGCCCACTGGTAGGGCGTGAACGGCTTGGGCACAAAGGGGGAGACGCCCAGGTTGATCTCGGCGCGGCGGTTGTGCTGGAGGCCGATGCCCAATGTCTTTTTGCCCAACTCCGCGATGGCCGCGACGTCCTCGTCGGTCTCGGTGGGCAGCCCGATCATGAAGTAGAACTTCATGAGGCTCCAGCCGTTGGAGAAGACGGTCTTGGCCGTCGTCAGGAGGTTTTCCTCGGAGTTGCCCTTATTAATCACGTTCCGCATCCGCTCGGTCGCCGCCTCCGGGGCGATGGTGAATCCGGTCTTCCGGACGCGCTTGATCTCCATCATCATGGCCTCGGTCAGTTGCTCCACGCGCGTGGCCGGGAGCGAAACGCCGACTTTCTTCGGTCCGTGCTCGTCCATGAGGTCCTTGAGGAGCGGGGTCACGCAGTCGTAGTCGCCGATGGAGAGGGAGACCAGGCTCACGTCCTCGAGGCCGGTCGCCGCCAGCTGATTCCGCACGATCCTCTTGACGGTTTCCGGCGATCGCTGGCGCTCGGGGCGGTAGATGTAGCCCGCCTGGCAGAACCGGCAGCCGCGCGTGCACCCGCGCTGGACCTCGACGCCGATCCGGTCGTGGATCACCTTGGTATGGGGGACGATGGGCGTGTCGGGAAAGTAAGCGGCGTTCAGGTCGGAGACGGTGCGCTTCCTGACGCCGGCGTAGCCTTCGAGAAGGGGACGGATCTCGCGGACCGTGCCGTCGCCGTTGTAGAAGACGTCGAAGAAAGAGGGGACGTAGACGCCCGGGATCCGCGCCAATCGTTTCAACAATTCGGGCCTATTGGTTTTGAACGTCTTGACCGCCTCGCAGACCTCGAGAATCGCCTCTTCGCCGTCGCCCACGACGATGGCGTCGAAGAACTCGGCGACCGGCTCCGGATTGAAGGCGCCCGTGCCGCCCCCCAGGATCAAGGGGTCAGACGCATCCCGGTCCTTGGCGAAGAACGGGATTTTCGCCAGGTCGAGCAGCGTCAGAATGTTCGTGTAGGTGAGTTCGTAAGGGATCGAGATGCCGAAGACGTCGAATCGACGGACGGGCTCGGAGGATTCGAGCGTCGTGAGCGGCAGGTCGTGCTCACGCATCTTGGCCTCCATGTCGGTCCAGGGGGCGTAGACGCGCTCGCAGGCGATGTCCGGCCGGTCGTTCAGGAGGTGGTAGAGGACCGACAGGCCGATGTTGCTCATGCCGATCTCGTAGGTGTCCGGGTAGCAGAGCGCGACCTTGACGTCGACGCGCGCAAGGTCCTTCTTGACCGCATTCTTCTCGTTGCCGAGGTAGCGCGATGGCTTGCGGACCTCGGGGAGAATTTTTAGGATCTTTTCCTTCATAAATGAGTTGAGGGCGCATGAAAGAATAGTATAGGTCTCGGGTCATGTCCACACTCCGCGCCTTATTCTTCACCGCCTTGTTGATCGCCTCCTCGACGGCGTCCGCGAACGGGGTCTTTGTTCCTCAGGGGAGGACGCTGGAAAAGCTCGATTTGAAACAGTCCCTGAAGGCCCCGGCGTCCGAGGAATGGACGGGGCCCGTGCTGATCAAGAACATCGGAGGAAACGAACACGTCAGCGCCCATCTCGTCTGGATCAGGACCGCGGAAAAGCTCCACACGCATGCCAAGCACGACGCGACCGTGATGCTTCTGAAGGGGCGGGGGACCTTCTGGTTCGGGGGGCAGGAGATCCGCATGAAGGAGGGCGACGTGTTGACGATCACCCGCGGCGTCGTGCACGCGTTCAGGAACGAGTCCAAGAAACCGGCGGCGGTCTACGTGGTCTTCAGTCCTCCTTTCGACGGCAAGGACGTCATCGAGGCCGGTGATGTCGTCCAATAAGATTGCGAAAGTCCTGCTCAAGCTCGGGGCCGTCGCGCTCCGACCCTCGAAACCCTACGTCTGGGCCTCGGGCATCCGCTCTCCCATCTATTGCGACAACCGCCTCCTCCTCTCGCACCCGAAGGAGCGCGACCGCGTGATGGAAGGCTTCCTCAAGCTCGTCAAGAACTTCAAATTCGACGCCGTGGCCGGAATCGCGACGGCGGGCATCCCCCACGCCGCCATCCTGGCCGACCGGCTCGGAGTGCCCATGCTCTACGTGCGCGCGAGCCCCAAGACGCACGGCAAGGGCAACCGGATCGAAGGGCAGGTCCGCAAGGGGGACCGCGTGCTCGTCGTGGAGGACTTGGTCAGCACGGGCCAGTCGAGCCTGGAGGCCGTCCGCGCGCTCCGACAGGCGGGGCTCAAGGCCGACGACTGCGTGGCGATCTTCACATACGGCTTCCCCTTCGCCAAAAACGCGTTTCAGAGGGAGCGCTGCCGGCTTCACACCCTGACGAATTTGCAGGCCCTCCTGGACGAGGCGGAAGAGACGGGACGGATTGCCCCTCAAGATCGCGGCCTGATCGAGAAATTCGCGAAAAATCCCCAGAATTGGTTTTCGGAATAGAGGAAAATCACGGCAGCAGGAGCTTCACGCGGGGATCGTGCTCGCGGCGGACGACCTCGAAGGCTGCGGACCGTTCGGCGGTGACCGTCTTGATCGTCTCCCATCCGGACTTCGTTTTTCCAAAGACCTGGATCTTCGCGGTGGCGTGCTCGGTGTGGTGCGAAAAACGCTCGCCGCCCGCCGGGTCTTGATAGCGGACGGCCATCATGCGTTCGGGGACGGTGTGGAAATCGCCGACGAACATGAGATCATCCGAAATCGTCTCGAAGTGCCAGCGGTCGAGCTCGCCCGCGCTCCGGTTGGTCCACCATTGGACGGGTGAATTGCACCGGTAGAGGCGCCCCTCCCATTGAAAGAAAAGCAGGGTGAGGGGAGGCGATGTCCTGTCCCCCAACCGGATCCGGGCCGAGAGACCGTCGAAGCAGAACGTCGGGTCGTCGAAGGTATTCGCGTTCGCCCAGATCCAAGACTCGCCGTGCTCGGTGCCCCACAGATGCCCTTGATGGGCGGGCATTTGGCCGAAGACCCAGCTCCGGTCGTTCCAGGAAAACTCTCCGGAGAGCGAGGTCGAGAGGTACGGAACCACGAACTTCGTCTTGGGAAAGGCGGTCTTGTACAGCGGTTTGGGAAAGTACCAGAGGGGCTCCGGACGGTCGTGAGGAGGAAATTTCAACTCCCAGGAGACGCGATGGCCGTCCTGTTCGACGGCGCCCCGGCAGCCATCGTCGAAGATCGCCGAAGGCCCGGCGGCGAAATAAAAGACGTCCCTCTCGATGCGGACGTTTTGGAGCGGATACGTTTTTTTGATCGCTGCGTTGCGGGACGGGTCTTTCGCGTCAAAGAGCATCGCCCAGACCGAGGCCTCGGGCGGGCGGTCGATGGATGACAGGATCGTGTAGCGCAGCCAGATCCCCACCGATTGGGCCGTGTCGCAACCCTTGACGTAGTAGACCTCGTAAAACGGCTTTTGGCGGCCGTTCCAGCGGGTGATGTTCGACTTTTCGCGAGGGGATAATGGCATGTGTAGGGGCGAATCTTGTATTCGCCCCTCTTACATATCATTTTTGTTCGGAATAATCATACACCCCGCGCCCGGTTTTACGCCCCAACCAACCCGCCTCGACGTATTTGCGCAGCAACGGGCAGGGCCGGTACTTGTCATCGCCGAGATCGTGATGGAGGACCTCCATGGCCGCGAGGGTCACGTCCAATCCGACGAAGTCTCCCAGGGTGAGGGGGCCCATCGGATGATTGGCGCCGAGCTTCATGCATTCGTCGATCGTCTTGGCGTCCGCGATTCCGTCCTGGAGGACGTAGAAGGCCTCGTTGATGAGCGGGAGGAGGAGGCGGTTGACGGCGAAACCGGCCGAGTCCTTGATCGCCGCCGGCGTCTTGCCGAGGGCCTTCGCGACGTCAAAGACGCTTTGGTAGGAGTCGTCCGAAGTCTGTATCCCTCGAATGATCTCCACCAAGGCCATGAGCGGAACCGGGTTAAAGAAGTGCATGCCGACGAACTTGTCGGGACGCCCGCTTGACGCGGCCAGCAGCGTGATGGAAATCGACGACGTGTTCGTCGCGAAGACGGCCTCTTTCTTGATGGCGCCGTTCAGCTGGGCGAAGAGATCCTTCTTGATCTGGATGTTTTCGGTGACGGCTTCGATGATGAGGTCGCAGTCCTTCAGCTCTTCGAGGCTCGTGCAAACCTTGATGAGTTTCTTGGCGTTCCCGACCTGCTCGGGCGTGACCTTGCCCTTCTCGACCAATCGCCCCCAATTCTTTTCGATCAGCGAGACGCCCTTCCTGGTGCGCTCTTCGCTCACGTCCTTGACCAAGACCTCGAAACCGCTCCAGGAGGCGACCTGGGCGATGCCGTGACCCATGGTGCCGGTGCCGAGGATTCCGATCTTATTGATTTTCATAACGAATCTCCTCTTCTGTTTCTCGTGGAAGGCGTCCGTTGTACTCAGCCGGGTAAAATTAAGTCAACGAAAAACCCGGTTTTTGGTATCATTACCAGTTGTATGAGATGGACCGCCTTCTTGCTCCTGGGTGCGCTGTTCCTGCCCTCGATCGTTTCCGCCGAGAGTTTTTATGCCCGGGAAGCCAAGGCCGAGAGGCTTTCCTGGATGCCCTTTTTGCCCCACGAGGCGATCGAAGCCGCCTTCTCCGACCCCACCGGCGAAGACGTTGAAGAGAATTCCGACTACCGGATCACCATCAACCTGCCGGCCCGGCGGCTCTTTCTTTATGAGATGGGAAAGTTGATCAAGGTCTATCCCGTCGCCGTCGGGTCGAACCGTTACCGCACGCCGGTCGGGCCACGCTATCTCTCCAACGTGACCTGGAACCCGTGGTGGTATCCGCCCCCGTCGGACTGGGCAAAAAACGAAAAACCGACGCCGCCTGGGCCGGGCAACCCCCTGGGACGGGTGAAAATGTCCTTGGGCGGCGACATCTACCTCCACGCGACGAACAAGGAATACACGGTGGGGACCCCCGCCTCGCACGGTTGCATGCGCATGAAGGGAAAGGACGCCGTCGAGCTGGCGTGGTTTTTTCAGTCCAAGTTTTCCGACCAGACCGATGAGACGCTGCGGCCCAAGTACGAGGCCCGCCGCTGGGAGAGCTTTTTCGTGCCTCTCAAGGAAAAGATTCCCGTGGATGTCGTCTATGAGCGCGTGACGGTCCTGGAGGACGCGGTGGTCGTTTACCCCGATATTTACGGCCGGGCCGGCGATCTTGAGGGGCCGGTGCTCAACCAACTCTCAAGCGTCGGCATTCCGGCTTGGGAAGTGGACCCGATGAAGTTGGAGGACTTGAAGCGCCTGCCGAATTCGACGTCGGTTCCGATCGGGGACTTGTTGTAGCACCGGGCGATCACGAGGATCGACCCTACGCCATTATTTCATCTGCGCCTTGATCGTCTCGTCGAGATTCTTCAACCCCTTCTTCTTCGCATTGACCAAGATCGCCATGTTGCCGGCGGGGTGCTTGTTCTCCCGCATGAGCTGATGGCATGTGCCGGTCTCGGCGAATTCGAAGGTCTGAGAGAGGCAAGGGTCGATCTTGTTCGCGAGGACCAGGTCGTTGAATCCCTTGGCCTGGTCGTCGTTGGCGAAGTGCGAACCCTGGAAACGCTTCTGGCGCATCCAGTGGTAGCGGAGGTCGATCGTCGCATTGTAACCGGAGGTGCCGGCGCAGATCACGACCATGCCGCCGGTGTCGCAGACGAAGATGGACGTCGGAACGGTCTCCTCGCCCGGGTGCTCGAAGACGATACGCGGGGACTTCTTTTCGCCCAGCACGTCCCAGATGGCCTTGCCGAAGGACTTCGCGCCCTGGGCCCACTGGTTGTATTTTTCCGTATCCTTCCAGTGCGGGAGCATGCCCCAATGGTTGAAGTTCTTCCGGTTGATGGCGCCCTTGGCGCCGAGCTTTTTGCAGAACTCGATCTTGTCGTCGCCGCCGACCACCGCGATGGGCACGCCTCCGGCCGCCTTGACGATCTGGATCGCCATCGAGCCCAATCCCCCCGTGCCGCCCCAAATCAGGACGACGTCGCCTTCCCGGACCTTGTGCTCGGGCCAGCCGTGGAGCATGCGGTAGGCGGTGGCGCCGACCAGCATGTAGGCCGCGGACTCCTCCCACGAGAGGTGCTTGGGCTTGGGCAGGCACTGGTGGTCTTGAACCTTGGTGAATTGCGCGAAGCTGCCCCAGTTGTTCTCGTAGCCCCAAATGCGGAAGCTCGGGGAATACATCGGGTCGATGCCGGCCTTGACCGACGCCTCGTCCTGTTTCCACTGGCCGCAATGGACGACGACCTCGTCGCCGACCTTGAGGTTCTTCACGGCGCTCCCGACCTTCCAGACGATGCCGGAGGCGTCGCTCCCGCCCACGTGGAAACCGCTCTCGTCCTTCCAGAAGGGATCTTTTGAACGCGGCTTGATGACGTCGACGGGGACGCCCAGGGCGGCCCAGACGTTGTTGTAGTTGACGCCCGCGGCCATGACGTAGACCAGGACCTCGTCCGGTTCGAGGGAGGGAATCTCGACGGCCTCCCGTTGGAAGGCATTCTTGGGCTCGCCGAAACGGTCCTGACGGACCACCTGAGCGTACATCTTCTTGGGGGTCTCGCCCAGGGGGGGGATTTCGCCGAGTTCGTAAATGTCCTTCGCCATGGGGCCTCCTGTTTCCGTTACGTCCATCCTGGCTGGACGTAACAGCCCCCGGGAAGGGGGGCCGAAAAATGAGCTTTCGTGTCTAGTCGAGCGCTGGGGTTCGCGTCAAGGCTAGACCAGGTCGGCGATTTCGGAGAGGATGCGGTTGAGCTCGAAGTCCTTGGGCGTATAGACCCGCGCGACGCCCAGTCTTTGGAGGTATGGCTTGTCGGATTCGGGAATAATGCCGCCGACGACCACCGGGATTTTTCCGAGTCCCGCCTTTTTCATCCTCTCCATGATGTCGGCCAGGAGCTCGTTGTGCGAGCCGGAGAGGATGGAGAGGCCGACAACGTTCGCGCCCTCGTCACGCGCGGCGGCGACGATCTGTTCGGGCGTGAGACGGATGCCCTGGTAGATGACCTCGAAACCGGCGTCGCGCGCGCGCACGGCGATCTGCTCGGCGCCGTTGGAGTGCCCGTCCAGGCCGGGTTTGCCCACGAGCATGCGGATGCGGCCGCCCAATTTTTTGCTTTTATCCTCCACCTTCTGGCGCAGGCCTTTGAAGGCCTCGGCGTTCGGGTCGGCCGATCGCTGGCCGCCCACGCCGGTGGGCGCCCGGTATTCGCCAAAAACCTCGCGGAGGGCGAAGGCCCACTCGCCGGTGGTGACGCCCGCGTGCGCGCACCCGACCGAGGCGGGCATGATGTTCTTGTCGTTCTTGGCCGCGGCCATCAGGTCTTCCAGGGCCTTCTTCACCTTTCCCTCATCCCGCGATTTGCGAAAGGCGTTCAGGCGGTCGATCTGTTGCCGTTCCGCCTTGGGATCGACCTTCATGAACCCGCCGTCCTCGCCGGTCGTGAGGGGGGATTTCTCGGATTCCGCGTAGCAATTGACGCCCACGATCTTGATCTCGCCGGCCTCGATCTTCCGGATCCTCTCCGCGTGGGAGGCGACGAGCGATTGTTTCATATAATCGATGGCCTTGAGGGATCCGCCGAGCAATTCGATCTTTTCGATCTCCTTCTTGGCGCCGGAAACCAACTCGTCCACCTTCGCGTCGACGACCTTCGAGCCGTTGAAGACGTCGCCGTATTCCAGCAGGTCCGTCTCGTAGGCGAGGATCTGCTGCATCCGGAGAGCGAGCTGCTGGTCCCAGGGGCGGGGGAGACCCAGGGCCTCGTTCCAGGCCGGGAGTTGGATGGCGCGCGCGCGCGCGTCCTTGGAGAGGGTGACGGCCAGCATCTCGTAGATGATGCGCGCGATGTTGTTTTCCGGCTGCCTTTCGGTGAGGCCGAGCGAGTTCACCTGCACGCCGTAGCGGAACATCCGGTACTTGGGGTCGTCGACGCCGTAACGGGTCCTGGTGATCTCGTCCCACAGGCGGACAAAGGCCCGCATCTTGCACATCTCCTCCACGAATCGGATGCCGGCGTTGACGAAGTACGAGATGCGTCCGACGACTTTTGAAAAATGCTGCGGCTCGACCTTGCCGGAGGCCTTCACGGCGTCCAGGACCGTGATCGCCGTGCAGAGAGAGAAGGCGATCTCCTGAACGGGCGTCGCCCCCGCCTCTTGAAGGTGGTAGCTGCAGATGTTGATCGGATTCCACTTCGGAACCTGATGGACCGTGAAAGCGATCATGTCGCCGATCAAGCGGAGCGAATGCTCGGGCGGAAAGATGTATGTGCCGCGCGAGAGATACTCCTTGATGATGTCGTTTTGGGTGGTTCCCTGAAGGGCCTTCACGTCGCCGCCCTGGTTTTCCGCAACGGCGATATAAAGAGCGAGCAACCACGCCGCGGTCGCGTTGATCGTCATCGACGTGTTCATCTTTTCCAGCGGAATGCCGTCGAAGAGGGCCGCCATGTCGCCGATGTGGGAGACGGGAACCCCGACCTTGCCCACCTCGCCCTTGGACATGACGTGGTCCGAGTCGTAACCGGTCTGCGTGGGCAGGTCGAAGGCGACGGAGAGACCGGTCTGGCCCTTCGCCAGGTTGGTCTTATAGAGCTCGTTCGAGGCCTTGGCGGACGAGTGTCCGGAATAGGTCCTCATGAGCCATGGAGATTCGCGTTGTGTCGTCATGATGATTTCCAGCTTAGGAAATCATACCCGAAGGGTCAAGGACGGGACGGGGAGCGGGTCGGGGACGGGCGCGAAAAGCGGAGTTTCGTCCGGATCTCGTCGGGCAGGTCCGTCTCCCCGATGACGGCGCTCTTGGGCAGACGGTAGTAGCTCCTTCGGAGGCGAAATTCGTTCCCCTCGATCTCGTGACGGATCTCCGCCAAGGGCACGGCGGCGCTGACCGCGCTCAGATTCCTGTCGCGGAAGCCGTCCGCCACCTTTTCCGTCTCGATCGTGAAGGGGTCCGAGAGGCTGAGCAGCCGGAAGGAGCGACCGAGAAAAGCCGCCTCGGTTCCCAAGCCTTGCAAATTCACGGGCTGGTGTCTGGCATCCTTGCCGGTGATCCGGATTCTGGCGTCGACGGATTCACCGGTGGCGGAGTAAAAGGCGATCATCGAGCGGACGAGACCGGAGAACCAATCCATGGTGAAGTCGGTGCGATGGACCTCCCCATTCGCAAAGAGGGCCACCGAGCGGCCGGCGGTATAAGTGGCGTCGAATTCGAGATAGTGCATGAGCGAATGGTACCAACCGTATCCCAGCACCACGGACTGATTCAAAACCTGCCGGATATGAATCGCCCGGCCGTCCTCGTTGATGAAAAGCCCTCCCTGTCCACGGGACAGGACGGAGAGGTGCCACCGGGAGCGGCTGGGAGAGGCCGGCGAGGAGGGTGCGCGAAAGGGATGATTGAGCCTCATTTCCTTCAGGCGCATTTCGTCGAGGAGGGCCGCAGACAGGGAAAGGCCCGGAAAGGTCGGGGCTCGATGCGGACCGGGAGTCGCCGCCTGGATCCGCGTCGAAGAATCCCTTTGCGGATCCCTTTGGGTCCGACCTTCGATCTCGCGGTAACGCACCGCCAGGGCCTCGGCTTCGTCGTTCAGGCGCCGCATGGAGGAGATGAAGTCCGCCATGTTCAGCGACGACATGCCCACGGATGTTATGCTGGCCCAGCTTGCGGAAATGAGGGGGGCCGAGAGCCCCCCCTGATGGTTGGAAAACAAATTCAGTGCTTCGCTCGCCGGTTGTTCGATGGCCCCGAGATGAATGACCGGACCGAGCGCGCTGACGACGGGGCAATGAATGGGATACATTCTTATCCTTTCCGGTCCTCATCGCATGTCAGTTAGTCTAGTTGCGAGAAAAATGTGACAGAATGGGACAGCGGGGCTACTGTTTCTGGATCAGGAAGCTGACGATGTGCGAGTTCAGGATCCGGGAAAAATAGGTCGGCACGAGCGGTCCGGCGATCGGCTCCTGGATCAATTCGAACGACGGAGGAAAGTATCGGCCCAGCATTTGAAGAATGACCTCCAAGTCGCCGGCTGTCTGGTAAGGGCAAAAATCCTCCTGCCAGAGAAACAGGCCGCCCGGGACGAGATTTTCCGACAACGTATCCAGCAAGACGTCATAGATAAGATTCGGGTGAAACGCGAGGATCAGGTCCGCGCGCAGGTTGCGGACATTTTTGAGTTCCCCCGACGATCCGAACCGGTAATCCGCCCGATGGTCTCCCCAGTCCAATCCTTCGTAGAAAGGGAGACTTTCCTCTCTCATGTCCCTGTCAAACAGGGTCAGCTGTGACGGCCTCCCGAACCGGCTTTGGATGCGATCTATCAGCCGGCGCGCGTAAAGTGGGTCGATTTTCGAGGGGCCGGGACCGAAGAGGGCCACATGCGGCGATCGCTCCGAAGAGAAGGGAAAAGATTCCAGGATCCGCTCCTCCGTCCTCTCCAGGTCGGGTCCGGCGTCCATGACAGGATAGGTATCCGCGGGACTGTAGAGCGTTGAAGCCTCATGGGCTTTGACCGTCTCGGACATGCCGGCCGTGAGATAGCGGACGGATCCAACCCCCAGATTGGGAAAGACGCCCGTTTGAGCGACGTTGGTCCACGAAAAGGCGGGTGCCGGGGGGATGGCGGACATGTTCAGCTCCTCATCAAATCTTTAAGCCTGATCGCACCGAAGACCGGAGGGCTTCGGTGTGGGGGCGCCCTATATCGCGGTGTGCCGGCAAAGGTTGCGATTTCTCAGAATGATAAGAATTATCAAAATGAGAGAATAAATCCGGACTTTCTTGCATAACCGATTTCTAACCTGCTGAATTGATTGCTGGTTGCGTCGAATGCCCTTGGTCTCGCGATTGCTTCACCAGTTCCGGAGGGGGATTTTTATGGGCGGGAGAATTCAGGCATGGTCGCTTTTGGCGATTCTTGCGTGTTTGTGGGGTTCGACGGCGGGCGCGGCGACGTTCACCGTAACAAACCTGGCGGACGACGGCTCGGTGGGGACGCTGCGCTACTGGCTGATGCATCCGGCCGTCAACGACGGGGACGTCATCAAGATTCCGCCGGGGACCTACGTCTTGGATCCCGCCAAGGGCCAGTTGACGATCAAGAAAAGCCTGACACTCGAGGGGGCGGGGTTCAATTTGACGGTGGTCGACGGGGGCGGCGCCTCGCGAGTCTTTCATGTCTCGGGAAATGATGGTGCGGGAGATGTTGTACTCAGCTCGATGACGATTCAGAACGGTCATTCCGACTCGATGGGCGGCGGCATCCTTTTCACCGGACCCGCCGCCACCCTGACCGTTCCCGGCACTCTCTCGATCATCAACTGTCACGTGACGAACAATCAAGCGAAGGATGCGGGTGGCGGCATCGCGGTCGCTCCTCAGGGAGGCGCCTTGTCAGTTCAATACAGCGTCATCGCAAACAATCAGGCGGGCCCAGGTCTCGGTTTAGGGGGAGGCATTCACCATGCGGGGAAGAAATTGATTATTACGAACACCCAGATCAACGATAACACAGCCCATCTCGCGGGCGGCGGGGTTCATAATAGTTCGAGCATGTTGATGGTAAACTCGACCATTGCCCGGAACTCCGCTCAGGGATACGGCGGCGGCGCTGACAATGCCGCTCTTGCGACCTTTTACCACGTGACAATAGCGGAGAACACTTCTCCGCAGGGGGCCGGCCTCTCGTCCTCCGGCGCTGCCGCTCTGTTGACTTTACGGAATTCCGCGATTGCAAAGAACGGTCCCGGCGGCAACTGCGTGTCTGGCGGGGCGTATTTTTCGCAAGGCTACAATCTCGATGACGACGCTACTTGCGTGTCAGGTCCGTACGATTTGATTGCGGATCCTCTTTTTGATCCCAAAGGTCTCGCTAACAATGGCGGACTCACGGAAACTTACGCCCTCTTACCTGGAAGCCCAGCCATCGACGCCGCGGATGTCCTGTCTGGGATGATCGGGATTGCCGGGGATCAAAGAGGATACGTCCGTTCCGTGGACGGGAACGGGGATGGCGTAGCAGGCGCCGATATCGGAGCCTATGAAGCAACGGCTCCAAGCGCCTCATGGTATCCTATTTGTGGCAATGGTAATGGAGAATTTCCGGAGGAATGCGACGACGCCAACACCGTCAGCGGCGACGGATGCAGCGGGATCTGTCAGTTGGAGGCCCCGGCGCCGAGCGGAGGCGGGACGGTCTTGGAACAGACTCCCATGGTTCAAATCAAGCCCGAGGCCGTTCTGAAGCTGCTTCCAATCTGCGGCAACGGCAAGGTCGAGGGGTTCGAGGAATGCGACCACGGGGCGAACAATGGGAAACCCGGCGACACATGCAACGCGCAGTGCAAGAACGCCCCGCAGAAGCGCGAGATGTCGGCGAAGCCCTGGTATCAGCGTCTGATCTTCCGGCGCAGGTGATCGAAATCAAGAGGGCCGCTTCTTGATCAAGAGCCGACGCTCGATCTCGAAGATCTTCTCGGGGATCTTCTCCTTCCCCAAATCCTTCTTGTCGTTTTCCTTCACGAAGAGATCGGCGCCGAATTTTTCCAACGCTTCTTTCGGGCGGATATTCTTGATCCCGATCAACTGCATCGTCACGATCCCGGCGTTCGTCCCGGCTGGCCCCTCGTCCTTGGCGAGGATCCTCGTGATCGCATAGACCGTCTCGCCCGCATAGGCCGGCTGCGTGTGGTAGCCCTCGGTGTATCCCAGGTCCCAGATCGCGTTCTCGCTCACGTCCCGCGAGGCGAGTCCCGCGAGCCACGCGAAGACGAGTCCCCCATAGATGATGGGCTCGCCGCTCATCGGTCCCGTCCGGCCCGTCGAGTAGAGGCGGTCGTAGTGGAGGGGGTGCGTGTTCATCACGCGGTAGGTCCACGGGATGTGCTCCTGGGTCATGGTCCGGCCGTTGGCGTGGACGATAATGTCGCCGACGGCGAAGTCCTCGAAGTAGGACCGCGTGCCCGTCAGATTGGCCGGGTACTTGCCGAAGGCCTGCGGGATGTTGAGGACGATGTCGGTGACGTTCTTTACCTCCGGAAACGGCTGCCCCGAGGTCGTCGAGGGGTCGCTCTTCTTGCCGGCAGGGGCCACCATGATCTTGCGGTCGTATTGGAGCACGAGTTCGTCTTTTTGATTCAAAGCGATCGTGCGGATCGTCACGATGCCCGGCTTTCCTTCGCCCTTTTCCTGGCGCTTCAGGACTTTGGTGAGCGCGCGGAGGGTGTCGCCCGGATAGACCGTCTTCAGGAAGTGGACGTCGTAATAACCCAGGTTCGCGATGGCCTTCTCGGAGTCGTTCTGGACGCCCAGGGAGAGGGCGACATTCATCGCCATGAGGGGGGAGACGGCCAGGTCCCTAAAGCCGTGTGACTTGGCGAACTCCGCGTTCAAATAAAGCGGGTTCGTCTCCATGAAGTTGGTGGCAAACTCGACGGCGAAGGCCCGGTCGATGGTCAACCCGCGCGGGTGGCAGAAGACCTCGCCCTCGGCGAAGTCCTCGAGGACCCGGCCGTATTGGGGGTATCTGGCCTTCGCGAGGTCGACAGGGGCCTCCTTGGATTTTTCGGTCTGTTTGGTGGCCGGGACCTTGAGTTCGGACATGGTGACCTCCGCCTTTCGGAGCGAAGCTTTTCGCAGGGAAGGGCGCAGGTTGTCAATCCGTTCGAAGACGGAGTCATCGGACCAAGCTGCATCCGCCGCCTCCGCCATCTTCACCACTAGTGCCGCCGGTGGCAGTCCCCCCTGTGGTGCCTCCAGTGGTTCCTCCCTCTTCGGTTGTGCACGTCGCGCTGCAGCCGTCAGCATCGACGGTATTGCCATCATCGCACTGCTCGACGCCGGCCTCGACGAATCCATCGCCGCAGACCGCATTTGTACAGGTGTTCGTGCAGGCATCCGTATCATCGGAATTGCCGTCGTCGCATTCCTCTCGCTCATGCGCGTCGGCGAAACCGTCCCCACAATGACTGAACTCGACGGCCCCGATGTCGCAGGCGGCCATCCCGTCCTCGTCTCCGTCCAAGGGACGGGGGATGCCGCGCTGGTCGGCGGGGGGACAGCCGGTATCGTCGCCGCCGTCGATGGCGGGACTTCCAGGCAGGGGAGCCAAGGTCAATGTCGCGCCGCCGTTGTCCTGAAGAATGGAGAGAAGGGGATCCGTGTTGATCCACTCCCCGGGAGCCAGGCTACAGTCGTTGGCGCTCTCGATGTTATGCCCCAAGGAAGTAAATGTCCCTCCTCCCCCGCAGTTACCACCCAAGTTACCGGCGATAATCGTGTTCCGAAGAGTTGCCTCATGGATGCCGTCAAAGTAGATTCCGCCGGCGTCACCGAAGAGACTGTCGGAGAAATTATCAAAGAGGGTGACATTCGTGAAAGAGGCATCTTCGGAGCTTATGAAGATGCCTCCCCCGTACTCAAGCCCCGTGTTGCCTGCAAACGTGCTGTTGACGACATCGATGGTGGCGCCGTTCGCGGCCGAAGACATGAAGCCGCCTCCGTCGGTTCCGGCGATGTTGTCTTGGAACGTTGAGCCCGTTATCGTCACGGTTTCCGCGATGGTGGTCCCTCCACCTCCCGTAAACATGGCGGAGTTTCCTTCGAACGAGCAATCGGTGATGGAAAGAGAGGTTCCGGCCAAGCTGGCGCTTCCCACGAATCCGCCGCCGGGTCCGTTGGCGGCGAGGTTGCCTAAAAAGGCGGACCCCGTCAGGGCGACGGTTTTGGCGGAGACGCTGACACCTCCCCCGACATTCGCAGCAAGGTTTTCCGAGACCGTCGAATTCATGATCTCGGCGGTTTCGGCCGAACTGTAGAGGCCCCCGCCGTTGACGGAGGCTTGATTTCCCGAGATGGTGCTGCCGGTAACCGTCGTCCTCGATCCGGCCCCGCTATCGGAACAATGCATCCCTCCGCCGAAGCCGGAAACTGCCTGGTTGCTGGAAAGGGTCGATCCGCTCATCAGATTGGTCGCACTGGCCGTTTCGATGCCTCCACCGGATGTGGAGGAGCGGTTGCCTCTGATCTGGCTGTCGGTGACGGTTAATGTCGCTGAGGCCATTATGTTTGAGAGTCCGCCTCCCGACGCCGCCAGATTGTCGAAGACGTTGCATCGTTCGAGGGTGAGGGACCCCGGACCTTCGTTGCCGATCCCTCCGCCGTCTCCGGCGCCCGCGTCGCCCCTGCGGATCGTGAGGTCCTGAAACGTCACGTTACCGCCGAGGACGTGAAAGACCCGGTCCGGTGTGGTGACGGTGCCGGCGCCGCCCTCGATGATCGTCGTCGAGGCCCCGGCCCCGGTGATCGTGAGGTCTTCGGTGATGTCGAGATCCCCCGTATTCGCCGCGTTTTCGCCGGTTCCCGTCCGGGAGAGGAGGTAGGAACCCGCCGGAACAACGATCGAATCGGCGCCCGAGTCGCCTTTGGCGCAGGCGTCGACGACGGCATTGGTGTTGGCGGCGATGATCGCCTCGCGCAGCGAGCAGTCGCTGTCGGCGTTCTGCTCGTCGTCCGTCGTATTGACGGTGATCGTGGCCGCGGTCGCCGCGCGAGACAGGGAAAAACCCGACGACAGACAAAGGGCGGAAAGGGCGAAAACCGCATGTCGATTCATAGAGCCCCCGTTTTTTCGGCAGTTTACACCTCTGAACGGGCGGCGTGCAGCGCTTTTCTTGGCGATGGGAAATCTGTGATGACAAACGAATACGGCGTCCGTCCGGGATTTAAAGCTGGAGGATTCGTTCCCTATGCAGATGAATACGCAAAACGGCCTCCCCTCTCGAGGGGAGGCCGCTTTGGTGTCTTCTTGTTGTAGGGGAGGGGTCACCCCGCTCCGACACGGTTTATTATCGGATCAGGCTGCAACCGCCGCCGCCGGTGCAATCGCCGCCGTTGCAGTCGCAGGCGTCGCCGATGCCGTCCGTATCCGTGTCCTCTTGGTCGGCGTTAGCGACATTCGGGCAGTTGTCGACGTTGTTGGAAACGCCGTCGCCGTCGTCATCGCCCAGGGCCCCTCCGGTTCCGCCGACGTCACAGGCATCTCCAATGCCGTCACTGTCGGCATCCGCTTGGTCCGCGTTCGCGACATTCGGGCAGTTGTCCGCCACGTCCACGGCGCCGTCGCCATCGGTATCGCTCTCCGTATCGCACGTAGCGCTACAGCCGTCACCGGCCGTCGTATTCCCGTCGTCGCAGGTCTCGCCGGCCGAGGCATTGATAACGGTGTCGCCGCAGGCCGAGGTCGTGCAGTTGGCGTTGCAGGCGGCCGATTCGCCCCCGTCGTCACAGACCTCGCCGAGGTTCACCACGCCGTCCCCGCATCCCGCTTCAACCGATCCGATATCGGCTTCCGCCGTGCCGCTGGCATCGCCGTCGATCGGACGGGCGACGCCTCGTTGGTCATCGGCCGGCGCGGTGGCAACCGTGGCATCAACGCCGTCGATGGCGGGGCTCCCGGCCAATGGCTCATGGATCCCCGTCGCCAGTCCATTGGCCGGGTCTCCGCCGTTGGCAGGAGTCAGGGGGCCCAAGAGGGGGGGGATCTCCGAGCCCGCCGAGCCGACTTGGTCGTTCAAGGAGGTGTCGAAGGTCTCATCGGCGCACCCCGCATCGGATCCGATCAGATTGTTGCCGCCGGAGGTCACATTCGTGCCGGAGGTGCTGCAATCCGGCGAAATCGTGCTCGTGGAGCTGCTGTTGAAGTTATTGGCGATGATAGAATTGGTGATCGTAAATGCCCCTGCGCCGGATTCCTGCTCGATGCCGCCCCCCATGCCCCCTCCGCCAAAATTGGCGTCGGCGCGATTTTCCGTAATTGTTACGTTGATGAGGGTGACCGTATTGTCTGTATTGTTGTCGTTGGAGATCCCGCCCCCGTCGTTATCCGCGCTATTGCTGCTGATGGTGGAATTCGTCACGTTGACCGAGGAAAGTGCGTCGTCATTCTTGATGCCTCCGCCGTCGGATCCCGCCGCGTTATTGGAAAGGGTAGAATAGGTGACGGTGAGATCGCCGCCATCCTCGCTATTGATCCCTCCGCCGTCAGTGTCGGCGCGATTTCCGTCGATCGTAGTTCCGGTGACCGTGATCGTCGCCTCAAGTCCATCGATTCCTCCTCCATCGCTGGTCACGGTCTCATTTCCAGAAATCGTGCTGTTGGTGACGCTGAGCGCCGTCTTGGTCACATCGTTCGTCGTTGTCCCGTCTGCCTCGATCCCGCCACCCCTGGAGTTCGCAGAATTCCTGACAATTGAAGTCCCGGTAATCGTTGCGGACGTTGTCACCGAGGCGTTGTCATTGAAAACCATGATGCCGCCGCCGTCGAAATTGGCGACCGTATTTTCCGAGATTACGGAATCCGTGACGGTCACGCTGCTTCCGGCATCCAGGTAGATTCCTCCCCCGTTGTTGTCGGCGTCGTTTCCGCTAATGACGCTGTCCGTAATGGTCGTCGTCGCTCCCGCGATGACGGCGACCCCGCCGCCGTTTCCATTGCCGGCCGTCGCCGAATTCCCGATGATCAGGCTGTTCGTGATTTCCGTGGCCGCCGCGCCTTCCGTGTCCACGCCGCCGCCTTCGTCGCTCACCGTGTTGTTCGCGATCACGCAATTTTGAATCCTGACCTTGGGGGTGGCACCGGCGGAATTTTGGTTCCAGACGCCGCCGCCGGTGATCACCGAGCCGTTGCCCTCGATCACCAAGGAGTCGAGGATCACATCCGCTTCAAAATGGATGGCGCGAACCCCCCTGTCTCCTCCCGTGGCCGTGAGGCCTGAGATGGTGTGGGGGCCCGCAGGGGATACGAAGGCCCCGTGGTCGATCTCAAAAACGTTGTCGCCGTTCCCGTTATTATCAACGATCAGAGAATCGGCCCCCGGCCCCTGAATCGTGACCGGCGAGGACAAGAAGATTGATGAGGTCGTCGTGATTGTTGTTCCGCCGCCGGCAGGGAATATGGCCGGGTCGAAGATGATGGTATCGGGCGTGTTGTCCAGATCGGCCTTCGCGACCGCGTCCCGGATATCGCAGTCGTTGCTCCCGTCACATGTCGCCGCGCATTGCCCCGGCGCACCTCCCGTGAAGGCCGTGCTGTCCACGCAGATGTTGGCCGCCATGGCCGGCGCGGCATACAGCAACCCTGCAATCCCGCCGGCCAGTATGAGACTTCTCGATTTCTTGATCGCCATAAGGTCCCCCCTCCAAGTTTTGATTTTCGGTGACTTTACACCATGGCGATGGGGGGTGGCAATTTTTTAAAAGTTAGAACAGGGGGTTTCGTATCCGGGTGAATACGGGGTGTTTCGGGCGAACACGAGGTTCGCCCCTACAGATATTGTTTGAGCAGCGTTGGCGCGATCACCCGAAGCGCCAGGACTTCTTCCGCCCCCTCGAAGATGGAGAACACGCGCGCGTCGACGAAGTACCGGCTGACCGCGTACTCCTCCGCGTAGCCGTAGCCGCCGTGGATCTGCAGGGCCTCGCGGGTCACCCATTCGCTGATCTTGGAGGCGTAGAACTTCACCAACGACGCCTCCATCTGGCCCTTGTGCTCGTCCATCAACCGGCAGGCGTGATACGTCGCCTGGCGGGCGGCCTGGATCAGGGCGGCCATCCGGACGAGCTTCCATTGCGTGATCTGATAATCGAGGATGGGCTTGTTGAAGACCTTCCGTTCGCCCGAGTAACGGAGGGCCGCCTCGAAGGCCGCCTGCATGACGCCCAAGGCGCGGGCCGCCGTCTGGAGCCGTCCGCCGGCGAAGCCCTCCATTTGGAGGTAGAAGCCCTTGCCCAGGCCCGCCTCGCCGCCGATCAGGTTCTCCTCCGGCACCCAGTAATTTTCGAAGGCGACCTCGTAGGAGTGCATGCCGCGGTAACCGATGGTCGGGATGGCCTTGCCCTCGATGTGGCCCCCGCCTTGGTCCGTCGGCTGGTCGTATTTGAATTCGTGGCCCTCGAAGCGCGGCTTTTCGGCGATGAGGATCGACATCCCGCGATGCTTCTTGGACATGTCGGGGTCGGTGCGGCAGAGGACCATGAGCGAATCGGCGAAGCCGGCGAACGTGCACCAGGTCTTCACGCCGTTGATAACCCATCCCTTCTTGCCGTTGAGATCCTTGCGCGCTGCGGTCACCTTCATGCCGGCGACGTCGCTGCCGTAGTCGGGCTCGGTCGCCGCCACGGCCGCCATCTTCTCGCCGGTGGCGAGCAAGGGGAGCCACTTGGCCTTCTGTTCCTCGGTGCCGCCCTTGAGGATCGCCTTCGAAAGGATCTCGGGTCGCGTGATGAGGCTCCCCGCGACGCCCAAGGAACCTCGCGATAGTTCTTCCGTAACAACGGCCATGCTCGTGTTGTCGGGCTTGGCGTCGTCCTGAAATCCGCCGAACTTTTGGGGGATCGAGAGCCCGAAGCATCCCAACTCGATCAGGCCCTTCAGGATGTCCTGCGGGATGAGCAGGTCATGGCGGTGCACCTTTTCGGCCACCGGGGCGACATTGTCCTCCGCGAACTTCCTGAAGGTGTCACGGAACATCTGATGCTGGTCGTCGAGGGCGAAGGTTCCTCCGCCCTTCTCACTAATGAGCTTCGCAACGCGCGTGTAGTTTTCCGACGTGAGGACCTTTTCGACGTCCTTGGTGAGTTCGATATTCCAGATGGTCTCGCGGAGTTTGGGCTCGTCGACGCCGAATTCATGGAAGCGGTAGCTGAGTTTTTGCGAGATGCTCGTGACGGTTTCGGCGGTGAAGATTTCCGCCAAGGCCCTTTCGACCTCGCCGGGATTCTTGGCGGCGTAGGCGGCAAGCTGCTCGGCCGCGTAGACCTCGGAGGCCATCCACGCCAGGTCGTAGGCGGCGGTCTGGAAGACGTCGAGCTTGGCGGTGGAGATCTCCTTCGGGTCCTTATCGTCCTTCGCGCGCTGCGCGAGATGGCGTCCCGCCACCGCAACGATCGTCTTGGCCGCTTCGAGGGCTTTATTCACCCCGCGCTTCTAACCGCGGCGCACGCGGCGTGTCAACCGAGACCAGCTAGATCGTCGCATGCAAATGATGCCTCTTTTCCGCCTCCGTCAGCTCGCCTTGGGCCTCCTCGAGGAGGTGGCGATAGACCATGGTCATCGGATACTCGCCCACGAGTTCCCGGTAGTAGGCGACCGTCAGGATGAGGAGATCGAGCCTGATCTTCTCTTCGGTCTCCGGATCCAAGTCCGGCCATTTTTCGGCGGGCATGGCTGTCATGGGGACCTCCTATTGAAGCCTTAGAAAATGCATCCCGCATGCCAGAAATTGCGTGCGACTCATCTCGAGAACTTGCGGACTTATCCACAGGCCGGACGGGCTGGATTTAGGACTTATCCACAGATTTTTTTGACGCCCTTGGGTCCGGTGTGACCCATCTCCATATTCCGGCCAGGGCGCTGGCAATGACCGAGTGGAAGAGGCTGGAGATCGCCGAGGGGATCGCGGTCAAGGGGTCGACGAAGTTCTGGCGGGCCAGGACGACGCCCAGCCCGGAGTTTTGCATGCCGACCTCGATCGAGATCGTCCGCGCGGTGATCTCGTGACGCCCGATGAGGAGGCTCCCCAGGTAGCCCAAGAGAAATCCCCCCGCGTGGAGCGAAAAGACGGCCCCGACGAGGCGGATTCCCGCCTTGAGAATCGCCTCACGCCCCGCCCCGATGATGCTCGCGACGATCAAGGTGATGAAGACCACGGCGATCAAGGGAGCCGCGGGGACGATCCGTGCCGTGCATGCGGGCAGAAAGCGCCGCAGGAGGACGCCGGCGGCCACCGGCAGGATGACCACCTGGATCGTGCTCCAAAAGAGGCCCGCTGCGGGGACGTCCACGCGGCTTCCCGCGAGCCAGGCGGTCAAGGCGGGCGTCATCACGACGGCCATGAGGGTCGTGATCGAGGTCATCGTCACCGAGAGGGCCACGTCCGCGCGCGCGATGTACGAAACGACGTTCGAGGCCGTTCCGCCCGGACAGCAGGCGACCAGGATCAGTCCGACGGCGAAGGGAGCGGGCAGGCCGAAGAGCGAGGCGATGGACCACCCGAGGGTGGGCATGATCGTATACTGCAGGACGACGCCCGTGAGCGTCCGTCCCGGATGTTTCAAGACCTCCGAAAAATCATCCGCCGCGAGCGTGAGACCCATGCCCAACATGATGATGCCCAAGCCGATCGAAAGGAGGGGACCCGTAAACCAGGTGAAAAGGGCCGGATGCCAAAGCGCGACGAGGCTTGCCGACGCGACCCACAGGGGAAAGGCCGTCGTCAGGCGGGCCAGGAGTTTCATGAAGCGGGACGGAGTGAAAGGACGCGCAGGATCTGTTCCGCCAGGGAGCTCGTACCCGGGAACGGCGATCGGGCGAGGGCCTGGAGATCGCTCATGACCTCGGGATGGTTGCGCGCGTAGACGGCCCAGCCGCGCGGGGTTCCGGCCTCGCGGGCCTCACGCTCCTGGCTGGCGAGGGCCGCGGGCAGGTCTCGGGCGAGGTGACGATTCCACCACTCCAGAGGACGCGGTTGGACGGCCGTCCAACGCCGGCCGGTGAGGCGTTCGTGGAGGTCCCAATACCGCCGCGCGCTGTCCCTCTTGATCTCTTCCGGCTCCTTTTCACGGTCCCGGATCCAGCGGAGGAGGGCCAGAACCCCCTCCAGTTGGTGGCCCCGGGGCAGGTCTTGAGACGGCCATGGGGAGCCCGTCTCATCGAGCCAGCCGGAAACGGCGGCGGCCGGGTGCAGGGCGTAGAGGCTCTTCCGGAACGAGGCGACGGGTTCGGAGGCGACCGTCAGGCCCGAGCCGGGGACGGCGATCAAGGAGCGCACGGCCGCCCGCATCAGGTCGGAGACGAAGGGCGCGTCGAGGAGGACGCCGTATGTGCCCAGCCTTTGTGCGAGGGCCGTCAGGCGGCGGAGGTTTTCTGCGGGCTCCTGCGCCCCTGCCGTTCCGAAGGACCCGGAGGCGACGACGCGCAGGTAGGGGGGGCGCGGCCTTGCCTTGTTTTCGCTCACACCCAGTTCAGCCGCGAGGACGGCCAACTGGCGCAGGAGGCGCAGGGGTTCCTCGGCGGGGCCTTCGGAGACGGGCGCGGTTTCGTTCGCCGAAAATTCACCGGAGTTCCGGAGGTCCTGCATGGCCTCCGTCGTCGACGGCGTCTCCAAGCCCGGTTCCCCCTCCAAGATCTGGCGCGTGCGGAAATAGGCGACGATCCAGAGCGCCTTGGGCGCGGACTCGGGGCCTCCTCCATAGCCGCTCCAGACGGCGGTCAGGGCCTCGCGCCGGAGCGCGAGCGGTTGCTGCCGGTTCTCCACGACGCCGAAGGCCGTTCGGAGATGTTCCTCGAAGAGATCCCAACGGGCCGGGCCGAAACGGGAGGGATTGATTTTGGGAAGGCGGACGGGCCAGGCGTTGATCATGGCCTTCCAGTAATCGAAAACGGGCAAGACCTCCCCGCGCAGCGGCGTCGTGAGGGAGAACAAGCCCCGCGCCGCATGGCCTCTGAGGCCCCAGGCGTCCTTGTCCGCCCTCTTCTTGAGGACCGAGACCAGGGCGTTCACGGACTCCGGAACGGGGGGCGGCTGGTCCAAGAGGCGCATGAGGAGGTTCGGGTTGACGGGCGTTCCCTTGAGTCCGGGAATCAGGAGAGGGCGCTTGGAGTCGATCAACTTGAGGGTGTATTCATGCCAGCCCGAGGCCTCGAGAAGGTCGGCCAGGAGCGGAATGTTGACGGAGATCGTCCGGTGGCCGGAGACTGCCAAAGAACCCAATTCGGTGAGGCACGCCGTGTCCCCGTTCCGTGCGGATTGGATGATCCGGTCCAGCAAATCACGCGCCTTGCCATGCTCGCCCCGGTCCCAGTGAAGGGCGAGGGCGCTTTCCAGGGAGGTCTTTCGGAGATCGCCGGCGGGCGCCAGCGCCGCCTGCCGGACGCGCCCGCCCTTTTGATCGGGCGCGTTTTGGATGAGGACGAGAAACGGTTTGGACGAAGGGCCCAGAGATTGGATGAGCTGCGTCAGTTCCCGAAGCGCGGTCCGGAGATTGTCGGCATTTTCCTCCCGGAGCCGTTGTTCGATCTTCCGGACCGACAGAGGGATTTCCGGGCGGGCCGAAAGGATCGATTCGTCCCTCAGGAGGGACAGGGCCTCGCGGGCCGCGGTGACGGCGGCGTCAAGATCGGGTCCCAAGGCCAAACGATGCATCTGCTGGCCCAAGGAGGCCAACTGGGCCAAATGACTCTGGAAAGCCGGTGGAAGCATCGCACTTCTTTCTCGGCCGTCCTACACGCGAGTTGCGGGTTTTACGAGAAAAAAGCCTTCTCGGCGGCCTCGGGGAGCTTCTGCCCCGAGACGTGGATTCTTTGGATCAACTCCCAATAATACCGGTAGGTCGCGCGGTCGTGGAGCTCGCCCTCGAACTGGATCGGGCCCCAGTTGGCCTCCTGCGCGGCCAAGAGGATCTTGCAGCCCGTCTCCACCTTGGAGTTGTCCGGGGTCATCGCCTGGACGATGGCGTCGATCTGCGTGGGGTAGATCGACCACATCCGGAGAAACCCGAACTCGTTACGGGCACGGGTGGCGTCGGCCTTGGTCTTCTCGAAGTCCTTCAAGTCCAATGTGACGTTGTGGGCGGGGATGACGCCGTTGGCGAGGGCCGCCGCGCAGAGTTCGGCCTTGGCGCGGGCGATCAGCCTGTGCTCGAACTGGCCCGGGGATCGCATGCACGAATCCGGGATCGCGCCGTGATAGCCGGAGACGAAGTCCATCAGGCCGAAGTCCAGGACCTGCATCCAGGGCATCTCCGCGATCTGCCAGACGTCCTTCAAGGCGCCGTGGGTCTCGATCAACACGTGAATGGGGATCTCGCGCTTGATCCCGTTCTTTTTGGCAACGTCCTGGATGTAGGCGATCATCTCCTTCACCTGAGATGCCGCCGTCGGCTTCGGGATCGTGACATAGGCGAGCTCGTTCCCGGCGCCGCCGACCAAGATGTCGACGTCCTGCTTCCAATACTTGTTGGTGTAATCGTGGATCCGGGCCCCCGCCATCTTGTGCTTGTTGAGCGGCCCCTTGGCCATCGCCACGATCATCTCGGCGTGCTCTTTTTCCTTCCCCGTCGGCGCCCCGTCCTCGCAGTCCATGGTGATGTCGAAGACGCCGCCCTTGGTGTTCTGCAGTTCCATTGCCTTCGTGATGAGCTTTTCCGACCCCGCGAAGTGCTCGCAGGACGGGATGATCGGGAAGGGCTTTTCGCCCTCGAAGAGGGCCTTGGACGGGTGCACGCCGGGCATAGTTTCTCCTTAAAAAAGAATGAGTCCGAATTGCGCGAGGTCTTACGAAGCGCGGACCGGCTTGTCAATATTTGGTCGGGATCAGGCTGCAACCCCCGCTGCCCCCGCCGGAGGTTGAGCCTCCGGTGGTTCCTCCCGTGGATCCTCCCGTGGCCGTGCAGGTGGAAGGGGATCCGGTGCAAGTGAAGCCGCTTTCCACCGCGCAGGCGTCCGAACAACCGTCGCCGGAGACGGCGTTCCCGTCGTCGCAGTCTTCCCCGGCGAAGGTTTGGAGCACGCCGTCGCCGCAGGCCACTTCGAAGGCGCCGATATCGACCGCCGCCGTTCCGTCGCCGTTGCCGTCCGCGGGACGGGAGATGCCGCGTTGATCGGTGGAAGGCGCTCCCGTCGCCGTGCCCGCGTCGATGGCGGGGCTGCCCTCCAGCAGGGCGTGCGTCAGCGTGGGGCCGCCGTTGTTCTCAAGGGGCCCCAGCAGGGGACCGGTCGAGGATAGATCTCCGGTCGCGGCGAAGGCACACGAGGCGCCGCTGTCAATGTTGTGACCGGCGGACGTGACCGCGACGGAGCAGTTCTGAGGCGAGTTATCGCTGACGATCGAGTTCTTGACGGTCAGCACGCCGCTGCCGAACGCGTCGATGCCGCCCCCGACGGTGACGGCGCTATTGCCGGTGATGGTCGAATTGACGATCGCTGAATCGGGTGTCGGACTCAGTGAGAAGACAAGCCCGCCGCCATACTCGCTCGCGGTGTTTCCGCTGACGGTGCAGTTCGTATAGGTCGCGGACCGGCTGAGAATGCCCCCGCCGTCCCGCGCCGAATTTCCGCTGATAGTGGAATTCACGCAGGCGATAAAGGGACCGGCGTCGTCGTAGATCCCTCCGCCATCACCATTTGCGCCCGCCGCGTTGTTTCTGAGCGCGCAATTGGTCAGAGTCAGCGTTCCTTGATTCAGGATGCCTCCTCCGTCCGTGGTGGATCCCACGGCATGGCCGTTCTGGATCGTGAGACCCGAGAGAGCCACGGTGACGCCGCCAGCGACCGGAGGATCGACGTGAAGGACACGGTCGGTGCCATTGCCGTCGATGATCGTGGTCTTCGCCCCGGCGCCGTTGAGGGTCGTGTTTCCTAGGATGTCTAGGTCGCCGGTGGCGGCAGCATCCTCGTTCAGTCCCGTGATCGTGAGAGTATAGGTCCCCGCCGGAAGAGTGATGACGTCGTCGCCGGCGGCCGCGTTCGCCGCGATGACCGCTCCCCTGAGGCTGCAATCATTGGCGGCGGCGGTGCAGGCGGTCGCCGCGGCGTTGTCGTCGGTCCGGTCGACGGCGAAGGTGGCCGCGGAAGCCGCGGCAGGCAGAAGAATGGCCAGGATCATGGGAACAAACAGGTTCATCTTCATATCATCTCCTTGTTAGGGAAGGATCAGGCTGCAGCCTCCGCCTCCGCCGCCACCTCCACCGCCGCCCCCGGTCGTGCCTCCCGAGGCGGTGCAGACGCTCGGCTCTCCGGTGCAAGTGAATCCGCTCTCCACGGCGCAGGCGTCCGAACAGCCATCGTCGGCGGCGGTGTTCCCATCGTCGCAAGCCTCGGAATTGCCGGATTGCACGAAGCCGTCCCCGCAAACGGCGTTCGCGCAGGCGTTGGTGCAGGTGTCATCGTTGTCGGAGTTCCCGTCGTCGCATTCCTCGCCTTGTCCCACGGCCCCGTCGCCGCAATGGTCGAACTCCACCGCGCCGACGTCGGTCGCGGCCGTCCCATCGTCGTCCCCGTCCACGGGCCGGGCGAAACCGCGCTGGTCGTGGTCGGGGGCGCCCGAATCGGTCCCGCGGTCGATCGCGGGGCTTCCCGCAAGGAGGGCGTGCGTGAAGGTCAATCCGCCGTTGTCGGCCAGGGGGCCTAACATCGGGTCGGTGTCGTGTTGGTCGCCGGTGACGGAGAAGGCGCAGGTGTTGGCGTCGTCGATGTTATTCCCTCCGGAGGTGATGGCCCCGCCGCAGTTGCCGCCGGAGCCGGCCGAGGCCAGGATCGTGTTCTTAAGGGTCGAGATACCGCCGCCGTTGAAGATGTTGCCGCCGCTCACGGCGGCCTCGTTGCCGAAGAAGGTGGAGTTGACGACGTCCACCGCTCCGTTAACGCCGGCGCCGCCGCCGTTCGTGGCCGCGAGATTGTCGCTGACCGTGACGTTGGTCAGGGTGGCGCTGGTTCCGGAGAAGAGGAGGCCGCCGCCCATGCCCGAATAAGCCTTGTTGCCGGAGATCGTGCTGTCGGTGATCGCCAGGGTGTCGACGGCCAAGAAGGCCCCGCCGCCCTGGGACCCGGATTGATTGTCGCGGATCGTGGAGCGCGTCATTTCGACCGCCACCACGCCCAGGACATAAATGCCGCCTCCGAAGTTGGCGGAGGAGTTCCCGGCCACGGTGCTTTCCGTCAGGGTCAAGGGCCCGGCAACGGCGACGCCTCCTCCGCCGACGGCCGCCGCGTTGTTGGAAAGGGTCACGTGTGTGAGCGTGTTCGCGTCGGTGGAGGCGTTTGCGATACCGCCACCGCCACTGGCGGCGGTGTTGCCGTCCAACACGACGTCGGTGAGACTCAGGGGGCCGTTCATGAAGATGGCGCCCCCGTTCCGGGTGCTGGAGTTGTCCGAGACACTCCCCACCGTCATGGTCAGACTGCTGCCCGACGCAGCCAAGATGCCGCCCCCGTCCTGCAAGGTGCCCGTGGCGCTGTTGCCGCGTATGTCGCAGTCCTCGATCGTCGCCGTTCCTTGAAAGGTGACGCCGGCCCCGCCGCCCGCTTGATTGTCCTCGATGGCGACACCCCTCAGGTGGAGATTGCCGCCTCCCCCGATCCTCAAGACCCCTCCGCCGGTGCCGGACGTCAGCCGGTTATGGCTGACCGAACCGCCTTCGATGGTGACGTCGCCGCCGCCGACCACGCCGCCTCCCAAGGGACCGCCACCCACGTTTCCTTCGACGATGGTGTTGACGAGGCTGAGGGTTTGGGCGGCGGCGATCCCGGCAGGGGATTGCACGGTCGTGTTGGACAGGACGAACGAGTCGGTCACCGTGACGGGGCCGCCCGACAGGAGGGCTCCCCCGGCTGTCGCGTTGTTATCGTTCAGGCCGACATCGGTCAAGGTGGCTGCGATGTTGCCGTCAATTAGAATTCCGCCCCCGGCTTGCGAGGAGCCGCCGTTGGTCGTGGCATCGCCGTTCCGGACCTCGACCCCGCTGAGGGTGAAGTTCGACGTCGGGGGCAGGACGTGGATGACCCGTTCGTGGAGGACCGAGCCGTTCCCGTTGATCGTCGTCACGGCGGATCCCTCGCCGGCAATCGTTACGTCTTCGGTGACATCCAAATCCCCGTCGGCGCCGGCGTCCTCGTCGGGGGTGGAGGCGATGGAGAGAGTGTAAGTTCCCTGAGGGAGGTGGATGACGTCCGTTCCGGCCAGGGCATTCGCCTCCATCACGGCCCCCCGCAGCGAACAAAGGCCCAAGGGACCCCCGCAATCCCCGTCCCCGGGAAACGAATCGACCAGGTCGAAGAATGTGTCGACGGTGAACTCGGCCGCCCGCGCGGGAAGGCTGAAGCAAAGCACGCCGAAGAAGACGGTTAGAAATCGAATTTTCACGTTCGGTTCCCCCTCATTGAATTTTCCCGATTTTATAGGAGAAGGGGCGAACAATCAAAGTCAAACCAAGTTTTCGGAAACAAGACGTATTCGGCTGTGTGCGGCTTTTCTTGTTTGTCTAGCGATCGATGGGTTGCGACAGTTCGAGCAAGAGCCCGCCGGTGGATTTTGGATGGACGAATGCGATTTTCTTGCCGTGAGCGCCGATGCGCGGTTTTTCGTCGATCAACTGGACGCCTGCCGCCTTGTAAGCCTTGAGCACCGCCTCGATGTCGTCCACCTGGATGCAGATGTGGTGAAGCCCGCCGCGCCCGCCGTTCTTTTCGATGTACTTGCCGATCGGGCCGTCCGGGGACGTGGATTGCAGAAGCTCCAGGTTGGTCTCTCCGACGCCGAAAAAGGCGGTCCTGGCCTTTTGCTCGGCGACCTCCTCGAAGTGATCGGGGGCCTGGCCCAGGAGGGCGGTGTAGGTCTTGACGGCCTCGTCCAGGTTGGGGACGGCGATGCCGATGTGGTCGACTTTTTTGAATTTCATCGTTGGCCTCCGAAATGAGAACAGGCGCCCAGCAAAGCGGGGCGCCTGTTCAAGAAACTACGCAGAGCTTCTGATGTCAACGGATCAGGCTGCAGCCGCCGCCGTCCTTTTTCGATTCGGTGGTGCAGGTGGCCGAGCAGCCGTCCCCATCGGTGAGGTTGCCGTCGTCGCATCCCTCGCCGGTCTCGACGATGTCGTTACCGCACTCCGCTCCGGGCACTTCATCGACGCAGGCGGCACTGCAACCGTCGCCGTCGACGGTGCCCCCGTCATCACACTCTTCGCCGGCCTCCAGAACGCCGTTTCCGCAGACGGGAAGGGCGGGCGCTTCCGTCTGGCAAGATGCGTCGCAGCCGTCACCCTCGGTGAGGTTGCCGTCGTCGCAGGTCTCGCCGGTTTCGACGATGCCGTTGCCGCAGACCGAGCCTGGAACCTCGTCCGTGCATGCGGAGGAGCAACCGTCGCCGCTCGCCGTGTTCCCGTCGTCGCATCCCTCGTCCGATGCCAAGACATTGTCCCCGCAGGTGCTGGTGCAGGTAGAAGGGTTGCCGGTGCAGTTAAAGCCGGTCTCCTGGGCGCAGGCGGAGGAGCAACCGTCGCCTGCCGTTGTATCGCCGTCGTCGCATCCCTCGTCCGATGCCAAGACATTGTCCCCGCAGGTGCTGGTGCAGGCGGAAGGGCTGCCGGTGCAGTTAAAGCCGGTCTCCTGGGCACAGGCGGACGAGCAGCCGTCGCCCGTCGTTGTATCGCCGTCGTCGCAGGTTTCGCCGGCGACGCTGTCTATGATGCCGTTTCCGCAGCTTTCGTCGGAGAGGCAATCGGCGGAACAGCCGTCACCGTCGGTGAGGTTGCCGTCGTCGCAGGCCTCGCCCGAGGTGGCGATACCGTTGCCGCAGGCGGTCGCGGTGCAATTGCTGTCGCAGCCGTCCCCGTCGGTGAGGTTGCCGTCGTCGCAGTCTTCGCCCGAGGTGACGATGCCGTTGCCGCAGGCGGTCGTGGTGCAGTTGCCGTCGCAGCCGTCCCCATCGGTGAGGTTGCCGTCGTCGCAGTCTTCGCCTGAATCCACAACATTATCGCCGCAAGATGGATTCTTGCAGTTCGTTCGGCAGGCGTCCGGGTTCACGTCGCTGTTACTCCCTCCGTCGTCGCATTCCTCGGTGCCGGGGATGAGGTTGTCGTTGATGGATCCGTCGCCGCAGAACTCGTCGATGCAGATGCTGCTGCAGCCGTCTCCCGAGTTCGTGTTGCTGTCGTCGCACTCCTCCCCGCATCCCCCGTCCAGGCTTCCATCGCCGCAGGTCGTGCCGCTGCCGGCGCAGACGCCGGCGCCGTCGCATTCGTCCGTCGGCGTGCAGGCACTGCCGTCGTCACAGGCGCTTCCGAGCGACTCAAACTGGCAAGTGGAATCGCAGCAGTCGCCGTTCGCGGTGTTGCCGTCGTCGCAATCTTCACCGGCCTGGGTGGCCCCGTCCCCGCAGCCGATACCCGTGCCGCTGAGAGAAACCAGAAGGGGGGTGCTCGGTCCGTCGGACGGGACAGTCAATGTCGCCGTCTTGGCCCCAAAACTGCTCGGTGTGAAGGTGACCGTGATGATGCAAGTGCCGGCTCCCGAGAGCGTGGCCCCGTTGCAGGTGTTGACCGACTCGGCGAAGTTCGCGGCGTTGGGACCGGTGATGGTGGTGGTGCCGATGGTCACCGCCGAGCCGGTTCCCTTGGAAAGGATGACCGTCAAGCCCGCCGAGGTCACGGACACTTCCGTATCCGGAAAGCTCAGGCTGGAAGTATCGGGTACGGGATCTGCGACCGCCGCTTCGGCCCGACCGGGGGCCATGAAGGCGATCAGAGCAGCAATACTCAAGAACCCTATTTCTCCGGATGCTTTTCGGAAAAATCCAGTGTGTTTCATAAGCCCCCCTTATGGCGTGAAAATGGCAGCGATTCGCCCCGTAATGGCACAAACTCTTAGATTGGCTAGGCTTTACACCCTAAGTGTATGAAATAATCAATCAATAATATCGCGTGATTAAGGTATGTTAAAGTTTGTAGAACAATAATATTAGAAATTGCGACAAATGATGTTTACTGAATATTGAGAATAAAAAAGACTCTCACAATGTTTCTTTTTGGAAGAAATTGCCTTGGCAGCGGGGAGTCGTTAGATTGTCTGAACACCAATGAGGGTGCGATTTCGTCTTTGATTTGTTAGAAGGGTCATCGTGTCCTACAAACAAAAGGTCATCAAAACCCTCCGGGTCAAAAACCAACAGCAGATCGGCGTTCTGGACAAGGTGATCCACGCCATCGCCTCCCAGGGCGGCGACATCGGCGACATCCGGACGCTGGCCTTGAGCACCTTCCACACGCTCCGCGACATCAGCGTCATTTGCAACGACGAGGAGCAGCTCCAGAAGATCGTTATTGCGGTCCGGGCGGTGAAGGAGACGCAACTGGAGGAGGTCATCGACGACGTGATGGAGCTTCACCGGGGCGGCAAGATCGCGGTCACGCCTCGCCACCCGGTGACGTCGGTCGAGGATCTTCGCAAGGTCTACACGCCGGGCGTGGCGGCGATCTGCAAGATGATCCATGCCGACCCCGGGACCGCGCACGAGTTCACCGGCATCGGGATGACCGTGGCCATCTGCACCAACGGCAGCCGGGTGTTGGGCCTCGGCAACATCGGGCCCGTGGCGTCGCTCCCGGTCATGGAGGGCAAGGCGGCGCTCTTCGCGCAGTTCTCGGGCATGAACATGGTGCCCGTGCTGATCAACACCCTCGAACCCAAGAAATTCATCGAGACGGTGTGTGCGATCGCGTCTTCCTACAGCGCCATTCAGTTGGAGGACATCCAGACGCCCGACTGTTTCGAGATCGAGGAGGAGCTGACGAAAAGGCTCGACGTCCCCGTGATGCACGACGACCAGCACGGCACGGCGGTGGTCTCGCTCGCCGCGGCCTTGAACGCCTGCCGCATCGTCGGGAAGGACCTGAAGAAATCGACCACCGGCCAGATCGGCCTGGGAGCGGCGGGCTCGGCGATCGCGCGGCTCATCATGACCTACACGGGAAAGCCGGTCATCGGCGAGGACCCGAATCCCCTGGCGGCCGAACGCTTTCAAAAAATGGGCGGCGAGATCGTTTCGTCGGTCGATGAGATCATGAAGAAGGCGGACGTCGTCATCTCCACCACGGGCCAGGCGGGGCTCATCAAGCCGGCGATGGTCCGGAAGGGCCAGATCATCCTCGCTCTCTCGAATCCGTATCCCGAGATCTCCATCGCCGATGCGGTCAAGGCCGGCGCCGGCTTCGCGAGCGACGGCAGCCGCGTGAACAACCTGCTCGGCTATCCCGGCATTCTCAAGGGCGCCGTCCTGGCGCGTGCGAGGAAGATGACGACCGCCATGTACATCGCGGCGGCCGAGGCGATCGTCCGCCACACGCCCGAAAAGGAACTCGTTCCCGATCCCCTCGATCCCGCCCTGCACGACCGGGTCGCGAAGTCGGTTGC
>DATIGE010000044.1 GCA_035454885.1 bacterium | reverse complement strand
GCCATTCCCTTTTCGTAAGCCCGGCTGCGGCGGATCAGTTGAAGTCCCTGGATGAGGGTCTCGGTAATCCCCTCTCCCGTGGCCTCCAAGGCGTCTTCTAGAAGGTCCTCCGGCAAATTGGCCGTGATACGACGGGCTGTGTCTTTGGTTCGCTTCGTCATGATTATCATACTAATGATGATATGTATTTACGTCAATACAGTATTTTAGAGGGCAAATAGCCCTTAACCGCCCGGATTAACCATATAGTTAACTTTTTATTTGACCCCCCCGGCATCCTGTGCCAATTTCCGCAGAACTTTAACCAACCAGTTAATTAGCGAAAACGGGGGTGTCCATGCAACCGACCCAAATCCATTCCGTCGACGAGATCATCCAGCAGCGTCTGGCCGAAAAAAGGAACGCCCTCCTGGCCGAGGCGGGATTAAAGAAGGAGGTCCACCACTTCGAGCGACCGAAGGAAAACCCTTTCCTCAAATCGCAGCGCGGGACCACCAAGGTCCTCTTCGGCGGGCTCACCTGGAAGCATGAGAAGCTGATCCAAGCGGCCTGGGAAGGGTTGGGTTACATCGCGGAACCGGTCGAAGTGCCGGACGTGAAGGCCTTCCAGTTGGGCAAGGAGTACGGCAACAATGGCCAGTGCAACCCGACCTACTTCACCGTCGGCAACCTCGTGCAGCATCTCCAGAAATTGGAAGAGCAGGGGATGAGCAAGCAGGAGATCATCGACAAGCACATCTTCATCACCGCCGGCGCCTGCGGGCCCTGCCGCTTCGGGATGTACGAGGCCGAGTACCGCCTGGCCCTCCGCAATTCCGGTTTCGACGGCTTCCGCGTCATCCTCTTCCAGCAGTCCGGGGGCTTAAACCAGTCCGACGCCGAGCAGGGTCTGGACATGAACCTCGATTTCTTCCTCGGGATCCTGAACGCCATGAACATGGGCGACCTGATCAACGACATCGCCTACCAGATCCGTCCTTATGAGGTGAACAAAGGCGAGACCGACCGGGTCTTGAGCGAGTGCATGGATTACCTCTTCGGGGTCTTGAAGAACCACAAGCCCTTCAAGTTGGAGGGCAAGCTTGCCAAGGCCCTGCGCGCCCTTCCGAAGGCGGCCTCGACGACCGAATATCTGGGCAAGTTCCTCACCCAACTCCTGGGCGACGAGTATGTGAAGGCCTTCGCGGAGGTCGGCCGCCGCTTCAATGCAATCGAGATCGACCGGACGCGCGTCAAGCCCATCGTCAAGATCACCGGGGAGTTCTGGGCGCAGACGACCGAGGGCGACGGCAATTTCAACATGTTCCCGTTCCTGGAGAAGGAAGGCGCGCAGGTCCTCGTGGAGCCGATCGGGACCTGGATCATGTACATGATCCATCAGGTCGTTCAAAAATATCAGGATCAGAAAGGTCTGGAAGACGGGGCGACGCTCCCGCCTTGGATCGGAAAAAAATTCGGGAAGCGTCTCTCCATCGAGACGGGTTACCGGAAGAAGGTCGCGAAGCTTAAGGTGGCCGAGCGGGTGTTTGAGCGCGAGTGGAACCGGCTCCGCGCCGCCCTCGGCAACATGCCGCACGCGCTCGCCAACCAGTACGAGCTGCAGCGCGAGGGCCATCCTTACTACAACAGCCGCGCGGGCGGAGGGGAAGGCCACCTCGAGGTCGCCAAGAACATCTATTACTCCCACAAAGATCTGGCGCACATGGTCCTATCGGTGAAGCCCTTCGGCTGCATGCCGTCCACCCAGTCCGACGGCGCCCAGGCGGCCGTCGTCTCCCAATATAAGGACATGATCTACCTCCCAATCGAAACCTCAGGCGAAGGGGCGGTCAATGCCCACAGCCGCGTGCAGATGGCCCTGGGCGAGGCCAAGTTCAAGGCGAAGGCGGAATTCGCCGACGCGGTGAAGTCCACCGGCTATCCGCTCTCCGAGATCCAAGACTACATCCAGGCGCATGCGGAGCTGAGGACGCCCTTCTATAAAGTACCCCATTACAAGGGCATCGTCGGTATCGCCGCCTGCTTCGTGAAGCACGTGGGCGAGCGGATGCAAAAGGAAGGCGTTCAGGCACGGGCGAAGGCGGCTTAGATGGAAACCAAATTCCTAGTCGGCGTCGACGTCGGTTCCACCACGGTCAAGGCGGTCGTCGTCGATGCGGCCACCGACCAGATGATCTGGAGCGACTACCAGCGCCACGAGACCAAGCAGCCGGAAAAAACCCTCGAGCTTTTGAAACAGCTCGAAGCCGACACCGGCGTGCGCGCCGGCAACACGCGGATGTTCATCACGGGCTCCGGCGGCGGGGGCATCGGCACCCGGATCGGCGCCAAGTTCGTCCAGGAGGTGAACGCCGTTTCGCTCGCCGTCGAGAAGCTCCATCCGGAGGTCCAATCCGTCGTCGAGCTGGGCGGTCAGGACGCGAAAATGATCTTTTTTAAGGAGATCGAAGATTCCGGAAAGAAAAAGAAGATGCCCACAATGAATGATAAGTGCGCCGGAGGAACCGGGGCGGTCATCGACAAGATCAATGCGAAACTGAAGATCCCCTCCGAGCAGCTCTGCCAGCAGGGGCACACGGGCATCAAGCTCCATCCCGTCGCCGGCAAGTGCGGCGTCTTCGCGGAATCCGACGTCAATTCCCTCCAGAAGATGGGCATCCCGAACGACGAATTGATGGCCTCTCTCTTCGAGTCCATCATCGTCCAAAACCTTTCCGTGCTCACGCGCGGCAATACCCTGAAGCCGACCGTTCTGCTCTTGGGCGGACCCAACTGCTACATCAAAGGCATGCGCGAGGCGTGGCGCAACAACATCCCAAAGATTTGGGAGGAACGAGGGGTGGAGGTCCCAGACCTCCCGATTGAAGAGCTGATCAAGGTCCCCGAGAACGCGCAGTACTACGCCGCCCTCGGGGCCATCGAATACGGCAAGACCGAGGACGAGGACATCGGCCGGTACAAAGGCTTCGGCGATCTCGAACATTACATCCAGTTCGGCCGCGCAGAAGAGGTGTCGAAGAAATCGGGAGGCAAGGGGCTGATCAAGGATCAGGACGAGCTGAACGAGTTCCTGGAGAGATTCAAGAAGGAAAAATTCGCACCGGCCTCTTTCGAGGCCGGTACGGTGGTCGAAGGGTTCATCGGCCTGGACGGCGGTTCGACGTCCACCAAGGCCGTGCTCGTCAGCAGAGACAAAAAGATCCTGGCGAAGGCCTATCAGCTTTCCAAGGGCAATCCGATCCAGGACACCATCGAAGTCATCGGCAACCTGCAGAAGATCATCGAAGACCAGGGCTGCACGCTCGACGTCCTGGGAGTCGGCACCACCGGCTACGCCAAGGACATCCTGAAGGACACGCTGAACGGCGACGCGGCCATCGTCGAGACGGTCGCGCATACCGAAAGCGCCCTGCATTTCTACCCGGACACGGACGTCATCGTCGACGTCGGCGGACAGGACATCAAGGTGATGATCCTCAAGAACGGCCGCGTCAAAGACTTCAAACTCAACACCCAGTGCTCCGCGGGCAACGGTTATTTTCTTCAATCCACGGCCCAGGGCTTCGGGATCGCCGTGGAGGACTTCGCTGAAAAGGCCTTCTCGGCCAAGACGTTTCCGGAATTCGGCTATGGCTGCGCCGTCTTCATGCAGTCGGATATCGTCGATTTTCAGCGCCAGGGCTGGAAGGCCGAAGAGATCATGGCGGGCCTGGCGAACGTGTTGCCGAAGAACATCTGGTTGTATGTTTCGCAGATCCCGAACCTGTCCTCTCTTGGAACGAGGTTCGTCCTGCAGGGCGGAACCCAGCACAATATGGCGGCGGTGAAGTCGCAGGTGGATTTCATCGAGTCGCGGTTCAAGGACAAGGGCCTCAAGCCCGACGTCGTCGTGCACAAGCACTGCGGCGAGGCGGGCGCCATCGGGGCCGGCATCGAGGCGGCGCGGCTCTACGCCAATGGACATCGAACCAACTTCATCGGCCTCGATCGCGTGAAAGAGATCACCTACCGCACGACCCGCAGCGAGGACACGCGTTGTTACTTCTGCAAGAACAAGTGCCTCAGGACCTTCATCGATGTAAAAACCAAGGGTCCTGAGGAGATCAAGGCGGAGGACGTGCCGGTCTTTCAATCGAAGGTCCTTCTCGAACCCGGGGAGAATCGAATCATCATTGCCACCTGCGAGAAAGGCACCGTGGAAGACGTGAACGCGATGAGAGGAATCAAGAAGGGGCTCGACGCCATCAAGGAGAAGAACCCGAACATGGTGCATTGGGCCGCGGAGAACGTCTGGAAGTCGTTCAAACCGGCAATCGTCGCCGATCCGATTCCGGAAATCAAAGCCTGGACGGGAGAAAAGACCAAGAGGCGCGCCGCCCTGATGAAGCGACGCGCCGAGATCAAGATCGGCATCCCGCGCGTGCTCAACCAGTATTCCACCAATCCCTTGTTTTCGGCCTATTTCGAGTCGCTCGGTATCCAGCCGCAGAACCTGATTTACTCGGATTTCACCGACGAGAAGCTCTATAAGGACGGCGCCAAGCGCGGCGCCATCGACCCGTGCTTCCCGTCCAAGGTCGGCATCCCGCACGTCCACAATCTGATCTACACGCATCATGAGAAAAAGAAGCTCGATTACATCTTCTTCCCGATGATCGACGACCTTCCGACGCCGCTCAAAAACGTCCAGGCCTCGCGGGCCTGCCCGACGGTGACGGCCACCCCCGAGGCCGTCAAGGCCGCCTTTACGAAGGAAGGCGATATCTTCGCCGAGAAGGGCATCCGATACCTGGACACGTTCGTGAACGTCGGCTCGCCGAAACTCTTCGAGCGCCAGATGTTCGAGCAGTTCGCCGGTCTCTTCGGACTCTCGCCGGAGGAGAACGCCCGCGCCGTGGTGGAAGGATTCAAGGCGCTGAAGACCTTCGAAGAGACGCAGAGGATCATGGGCCGCGAGACCATCGAGATGCTGGAACGCGAGAATCGACTGGGCATCGTTCTACTGGGGCGCCCGTATCATAACGACCCGGGCATCAACCACGAGATCCTGGAGGAGTTCCAAAAGGCCGGGTACCCGGTGCTCACCCAGGATTCGCTGCCGATGGATGAGGAGATCCTGGACCGTCTCTTTGGCGCCGACGTCGAGCAAGGACGGATCCGGAATCCTCTCGACGTCGGGGACGCCTGGAAGAACTCGTATTCCGAGAACACGACACGCAAGGTGTGGGCCGCGAAGTTCGCCGCCCGTCATCCGAACCTGGTGGCCTTGGAGCTCTCGAGCTTCAAGTGCGGTCATGACGCCCCGGTCTATACGGTGGTGGAAGAGGTGGTCGAGCACTCGGGCACGCCGTACTTCTGCTTCAAGGACATCGACGAGAACAAGCCGACGGGTTCGATCAAGATCCGCCTGGAGACCATGCACTACTTCCTGACCCGGTACCGCGAGGACATGCTGCGGGCGGACCGGAAGAGGGCGGACATCGAGGCGGAACTGATGGCCTACGAAGAAGAGTTGCGCGCCGAGCTCGAAGGGCGGTATCAACCCCGGGTGGTGAATTTGTAATGTCTTTCGAGTCGCAAAAAATCCTCTTCCAGATCTACCGCGAGGGGGGCTTCAACCGGCGCTACCGGGTCGTCTATTTCACGGAGCTGGGCGACAAGAACAAGGAGACCGAAATCAACCGCGCCCTGGCGGGCGATCCGGTCTACGACGGCTTCATCAAGGATTTCCGCAAGGACGAGGCCAAGGCGATCATCGAGCGGTATCTGGACGAGCTGAACGGCGGCGCCGCTTTCAATTCCGAAAAGTTTCAGGCGGATCTGAAGTCCTACATGCCGTCCTGATTTTGGCGACCCTTGTCCCCATCCAGGCCCGTTGCCCCACCTGCGGCTCCGGCGATGTCTTCTACACCTGCCACACGACCTGCTGTTTCAACCACGTCTGCAGCGCCTGCCGCACCACCTTCGAACTGGCGACCCGCGTCCTCGGCAGGACGGACGAGGTGCCGGCCGTGCCCCAAGATCGGGACACCTCACTTCCCATGGCCCCCTGTGCCGCTTGTGAGAAGGCGGACGTGTTTCAGCAGGAGGGCCGGGAGGAACTCCTCTGCGCCTCCTGCCACTCCCTCCTTGCCTTGGAATACGAGAAAATCGTATCTGATCAAACGTGATCCAACTCTATCAATACGAAGTCTGCCCCTATTGCTGCAAAGTCAGGTCGGTCCTCGACTACAAGAAGGTCCCCTACGAAAAGATCGAAGTGAACCCGATGACCCATGACGAGCTCGCGTGGAACAAGAAGGCCACCGATCATGACAAGGTTCCGGTTCTGATCGATGGCGGCGAGACGGTCTTGGAGTCCAACGACATCATCCGCTACCTGGACGAAAAATTCCCGTGGAAGCCCGTTTTCGCCAAAACGAAGGCGGCGGCCGCCAAGCAGGCGGAATGGATCAAGTTCGCTGACGACGAGCTCGTGCAAATTCTTCCCGCCAACATCTACCGGACGATCCCCGAGGCCCTTGATTCCTTCAAGTACATATCAAAGGTGGGGAAATTCCCGCTCTGGAAACGCTATTACTTGATGCTCGGCGGTGCGGTGGCGATGAACATCGTCGCCAAGAAGGGGATGAAGAAACGGGGCATCACGGATCCTCGGAAGGCCCTCGCCGAGACCCTGGAGAAGCTCGCGGACGGACTCGGGAAGGGCAAGTTCCTGGGCGGCAACGAGCCGGATGTGTCCGACTTGGTCTGCCACGGCGTGCTCAGCAGCGTTCGCCGGATGAAGGTCTGGAAAGACATCGCGCGGAACCGGAAGGTCGCCGATTGGTACGAGAGAGTGGACAAAGCATTCCGATAGGGTCAGAATCCCGCCGGATTCGACAGGGGGAATTATGCCGCGCAAATTGAAGTTCATCGCCCGGGATCTCAAGAGGGACCTGCAGGTCTATCAATGGGCCCTCAAGGACCCGAGAACGCCTCGTCTCGCCAAGATCCTTCTGGGCGCCGCGGTGGGTTACGCCGTTCTTCCCCTCGACCTGATTCCTGATTTTATTCCCATCATCGGACATCTCGACGATGCGATCATCGTCCCGATGATGATCCGCCTCGCCCTCAAGATGATTCCGGATGAGGTGATCGACGAATGCCGCCTTCGGGTCGCGCCCGCCACGACGCGCCACAAGAAAACGCTTCGCCGGGCCCGGCGCTCCTGACGGACGCGTAAACAACAAGGTTCGTCAGGACTGAGCTAAATCTTCGTATTATTTTTGTGTAGCTCTGTAGCTCCCCATCTTCAAGAGAAGGAGCTGCCCGCCCTCAACGAGCTGGGCGTCGCCTTCCAGTCCCTGCCTCTGGGACGCCTCCCGGCTCTTGATGGTATGGGCCTGGACGTCCAGGAGCCAGCTGCCGCTCCCGTAAAGGGAAGACGCGTCGATAACCCCGGACGATTCCCAGAACTTTCCGTCCACCTCCGCGATCCGGATCGGTTTTTCGCCGCTCGCGGGCCGGTAGAGCCAGACGGAGGGGTTCCGCTTCAAAAACTCAAGCGGTGCGCCCATGGTGAAATCCTCCAGGAGGATCATTTCGCCCGAGGCGTTCATATCGATGTTGTCGGGACTCACGATGCCGTCGCCCGCGTCGCCTTCCAGCAAAATCTCGAGCAGGGTGGGCCCGGCGAGCGGGTCGTTGGGGTTGAACGTCAGCCGGTAGAGCCGGCCTTTGCGGTTCTCCGGGATGTCGCCGCCGGTGGTGACGAAATAAAAAGTGCCGTTCCGGTTGCGGTCATAGGTCCCGTCCTCGACCCGGTCGAAACGGAAGGCCCCGGACTCGGCGGCCTTGGCGTCGAGCTCCGCATCCGTCAACTCTTCGGGCGCGTCGATGGGAATCCATCGACCGACGACCGGCCGGTCGGCCTTCCGGAACTTCGATTCGTCGCTCTTGCCGCCCGTCGCGGAGCCGAAGACGTAGAGTCTCCCTCCGGCCAGACCGTTTCTCGCCAGGGCGTCGGACGACGAGAGGTTCTTTTGGCCGATATAAAGGTAGAGCTCGCTCTTCAAACCCCCCGGCCCGTCCTCCAAGCCGAAGAGGACGGTCTTGAGGCCGGTTCCCGGGACGACGACGAGATTTTCTTTGCGGTACCTGCCTAAGCCCGGCAGGGCGTTGGCGCGGCCCTCCGTGAAGGCGAATCCGAGCCCGCCCCGTCCGTCGCCGCTCTGGCTCCCGTCGGCCTCCTCCCCTGTCAGGTAGATGGGACGGTCGAAGCCCACCTCCGGTCCCGCTAGGAATCCGGAACAGAAAAGGGCGGGGACTCCCTCCCAAGGCCGGCCGTTCAAGAGGAAGGAGGATGCGGCGAAGTCTCCCGACAGAACCCCGATGGGGGGTATCGGGGGGAGAATCGGGGCTCGCCCCCCGATTTGAGCCGAAGCATCCGGCTTTGCCGGTGCGAGGAGGAATAACGAAACAAAGGCCCCCTTTTGGAGAGGCCCGCCGGCAATCGGTTGCGAGGCATCGGTCTTTTCCAGCTCATGGTTGACCCAGAGGCGGATGCGCCCGCCGGATCTTTCCAGTCCGAGGCCGTCGGGAACGCCGATCAAACGGAACGATTGGGTGGGGTTGGACGTTCGCGGAACGGATTCCCCGACCGTCAAGAGGGGCGTGACCGCGATGGAATCGACGAGAGGCCTCAAGTAGGCGGCCTGCTCCGCCGCCGCGGCGGCGTTCGCGAAAAAAATGGCCAGGAGGGCGTAGATGCCTTTGCTGTTCATGGATTGAGGGTCCCCGGAAACCGTGATATACGAAGGCCCCATGAAAAACACGGTCAAAACCATTTTCTGTTTGTTTTCGTTTCTTCTCGCGGCCTCAGCCTGGGCCGAAGAAAGGCGGGTGGCCGTGACACTGAAACTTCCCGACGATTTCGTCGCCAAGACCTGCCCCGCGCCCGTTTGGAAGGGGACGAGCATCCTTTGGAAGGGCACGACCGACACGCGGGGGGAGAAGGAGATCGGCCGGCAGACGAAGAAGAAAGGAAAAGACGTCGTCCTCGTCGACGCAGAGCCCCCCATCGAGACGGTTGTCGATGCCGCCCTCAGTGCACTCTTGCCTGCCTGTGGCGTGAAACTTGTGTCCGAAGGTCGGTCTGACATTACGATGTCCGGGGAGGTTGCCGAGTTCTACGCCGGCGTCGAAAAGAAGCTCCTGACCGGCAAGGGCATGGCCCGGAGCCGCCTGCTCTTCCGGCTGAAGCGTCCGAGCTCGAACGTCGACCGGACGGTCGAGGTCGGCTACGAGATGGAGGACAAGCGGGTCCGCCAAAAGGACATCCGGCAACTCGAAAAATCCTTGAACGAGCTCCTCGCCCGAACGCTCGAGCAGATCCCCAAGCTCGATGGATTTCGGGAACTCTGATCTTACTTCTGGATCGGTGCGTAGGAATCCATGGGGACGGCCGATGGCGGCGAGGCTTCCTCCACGCGGATTTCCTTGACCTGATTGACCATGGGATGCGGCGGAAAGCAGGCCGGTTGGACGTCCTCCGTGTTCGGGTTCTTGGTCAAATTCTCGATCTCGTAGGCGTTGTAGGGATTCACCGAATAGATCTCCGCGTTTCCGTCCCTCGTCGTCGAGAAGATGACCCTGCCGTCGTCCGCCCAGCACGGATTGGCCGCGCGAAGGCCCGGGATGGCGAAGAAGTCGTCGCAACTCCCATCCCCGCCCTTATCCACGTGATAGTCGCAGAAGGCCAAATCGCCGTTTCTGACATAGACCAGCCTCTTGGCATCCGGGGAGAACGCCGGCCAGGTCTCGCTCCCGGCGAATTTTGTGAGATGTAAATACATCGCCCAATCATACAAACCGGAATTCTGGTAGGGATTCTTCATGCCTAGGTAGGGTTTGAACGGACCATCGCCGTCGGGATCGTAGCTAAAAATGACGTGATCGTAGCTCGGATCGGATTTCTGAAGGGCCGGCGAGATCGTGACTCCCAGATAGACGCCGGGATAGAGGTCGTTGCCTTTTTCCGACAAATCCTCCGGGGCGCTCCCATCCGCCTTGCTGACGCGAAGGAAGCCGAATCCGCTGATGTCCGAGGCGGCATACACCGCCTTGTCCTCTTCCGGAGACCAAGCGACGGAAGACCCGTCATTGTCGCCCCAGGGCGCAAAGGGGGGCGGCGTCTGGTCGAAGCCGGTGATCCGGTACAACCTCTTGGCCCCCTGATTGCGATAGACCACGCTCAGCCCGTCGATGGAAAAAGAGGGGAGAAGAGGGGGAGTGGTCAACGTCGCCAGCACCTTGGGACTCACATTCGGATCGGTGCTTCGGAGGATGAGCGCTCCCTTGGGTGGAGTCGCCTTGTCGATGGACACGTAGACGAACCGGACATCGGGGCGCCGGTATTCGGAGGACAGGGGGCTGACGGCCAGCGTGGGGGCTCCGCCCGTCGACGTGCCCGGGTCTTTGGTCTCGCCCATGATCTCTTGGGGAGGGATCTGTCCTTGGACGCCTAAGATTTTCCCCGAGAAGGTTGCCCCCGGCGAGTCTTTGGTGACGGTCATCCCCGCATTGTCGCTGTTGGTCGCCTCGGAATCGGCGGAATCGCATCCTTGCGGCCCGCCCCAGACCAGAAGGATGAGGAGACCGGCGGCCAACCGCGGGGAAGGCGCGCGCTTCGGGAAAACCATGGGGACATTATAATCGGTCGAGAGGCCCTGTCGCCAGCCTAAGAATTTCCGGCCTGCTTATTTCCCGCTTTCAAAGGGAGGCGGCGTATCCCGCGACCGGTCTCGCCTCGTACCGGGGGCCGGCCACGGGCGCTGGGCGGTCCTCGCGCAGCATTCTGTTTTCACTGTCGACCTCATAGCGCGTCGGCAGGGTGGCCGCGCCTTCCGCCGTCCCTTCCATGATCCTGGCCTCGTCGCCGGGATCCCCGTCCGTCGTCATGTCTCCCGTGCGCAGATCGGGCTTCGCCGGGATGAGAACGGGTGAAGGCAGCGCCGCCGGATCATTGGGATCCATCGAGGACGGCGGCAAGACCGGGATGGCGACCTCATCGTTCGGCTCACGCCCGCTATCGTCGGTTCCGGCGACGGTTCCGGCATCGGTTTGCGGAATCGCCGTGGCGATGGACTCCGGCGTCGTCGATTCGCTCACCGCGTCCGCGGGATCGCTTGCCGGTGCCGGCGATCCGCCTTCGCAGGCCGCGAGGCCCAGGCAGCCGAGGAGAACGAGACCAAGGATGATAACGTCGTTGTTTTTCATGATAAATTCTCCCGCCGTTACTTCGCGTCCACCATGGCGACCTTGGCGCAGGTGATGCCCTTGATGCCGTCCACTTGGTCGCCGCTGGCGATGCTCATGCCGACGACGACTTCGTTGGTGTCGCAAGAGGCCTCGAAGGGTGCACCGCCGATGCCGGGCGTGCCGCCGTAGACCGAATCCCCGCTGGTCAATGTTTCCTTGGCGGCGGGAAAGACGCCGGTGAACTTCTCATTGTTCAAGAAGAGGCCGCAGGTGAGGCCGAAGCTGTCAAGGCGGGCCCCCGACCGGCCGAAGATCCCCGTTGCCATGCCGTCTTCCAGGGGGCAATTCACCGCCGAATCGAATTCGTAGTCTTTGCCGGAGTAGGTGATCTCCTTCAGGCTCGGGTCTTCCGCGGTCGAAGTGGCGTATGAGGCCAAGGTAACGTCGTCCGCATGGACGTGATCCTGATCGAGGCGCGAGCAAACAATCCTCAGTCCGCCGACGACCGTCGTGGTGGATCCGATGCTCCCCAATGCGAATCCCGATTCCGGTGTGACGTCGAACTCGTCGGCTCCGTACCGGAAACCCGTCACGACGTAGTTCGAGGGGCAGCGAAATTCATTGGTTGCGCCGCCGTCTCCCGAACAGTTCGTGCACTCGACCGCATGAAGATCGGTCAGCCCCACGACCTGCTTCGAGGGAACGGGAACAACGAGGAAAGGGAGGGCCTGAGCCACGGGGGCCAATCCCGGCTTTTCGACGATCGTCACCGGAGGCGTCTCGGGGACCTTGGGAGGCGTCGGCAGGGCCGGAGGCGTGGCCGGGGCCGGCGCGGGCGCCGGGGGCGTCTCCGACGTGGGGGCGATCGTCTCGTCCGTCGTCCCCTCAGAGGCGGGG
>DATIGE010000043.1 GCA_035454885.1 bacterium | reverse complement strand
CGTCCTCCCGGCAACCCGTCCAGCCGCCTGCGGGCCTCCTCCCAGGAAAACTCGCGGACGGCCGCCGCATAGGACGTCAGGTTCGGCGGGACGCGAAGGCCATCGGCATTTTTTCGGATCGTCCGTTCCGCCATCGCTCCTCAATACCTTTTTCGCGGCGGGCCGCCCACATAAATCATTTGGGTCCTGACGGTCGCCAGGCCTCATTCCTTCGTCTTTTCGGCCTTTCGCTTTTTTTCCAGGGCCTCGGCCTGGACGAGGGTCTTGCAGTGTTGGCAGATCGTCTCGGGACCCGGCTTGCCGCACATCAGGCAGCGAATCTCTTTCCCGGACTTGCCGGCTTCTTTCCCCTTCTTGTCCTCCGGATCGGCCTTGTCCATGATCACGCTCCTTCCCTCATTTCAGGGTGACCCCGAAAACAGCGCAAAGAATCCAGCCCGTGAATCCCACGAACAGGGGGATCGTCAGGTTGTCGTCCAATTTCACGGGAAGCGTTTCGAAGACCGTCACGGCGAGGGAGACCATCAGCGAGATCCCGAGAGCGGCCGGCCAGGCTACGTCCGCGACGCGGAACAGGACGAAAAACGCGCAGAGCAGGGACGCGGCGAAGAACGCGAGCGAGCCCTCGAGCGTCCTGTTCGGGGCCAGGGGGTGTCTTCCGAATTTGATCCCCACGATGGACGCCATCGGGTCGGCCAGGGCCAGGGTGGAGATCGCGATCAGGGAGATGGGTTTGGGAAAGCTGATGATGGTGAGCAGGACGGCGATGACATAGGGGATCATCGAGGACTCGGACAGTTTCTCCTCGGCCCTCAGGAAGAGATTGGCGAGCCCTTGGACCTGCCGGGCGATCTCCGGGTAGGCGACCCGGATCTTGTCAAAGACGTAGGCGATGCAGGCCGTGGCCCCCAGGATATAGACGGCCTCCGAGTGGGTGAAGAAGAGACCGTAGGCGACGGCCACGCCAAGGCCCCCCGCGATGTGGAAGAGACGCCTTCCCAGTTGCAAGTCCTTGCGTGTGGCGGCTGGAGAATCCATGGTCAGGACTATTGGATCGCCCTCAAATGACGTTCGAACCAGGCGGCGGCGAGACGAGCGGCCTCCTCGAGCGTGCCGGGTTCCTCGAAGAGATGCGTTGCGCCCGGGACGATTTCGAGCTTCTTGACGCATTTCATTCGGTCGAAGGCGCTCCGGTTCATGCCGATCACGACGTCGTCGAAGCCCCCGACGACGAGGAGCGTGGGCGCGGTCACGCGATCCAAGACGGGCCCCGCAAGGTCCGGCCGGCCGCCCCTGGAGACGACGGCGCGGACGCGGTTTCCCAGCTCGGCCGCCGCCATGAGGGCCGCGGCCGCCCCGGTCGACGCGCCGAAATAGCCGACCGGCAAGGCGCCGATCCCCTCTTGGACGGCCGTCCACTCCGTGGCCGCGACGAGGCGGCGCGTGAGGAGGGGGATGTCGAACCGCGTCTCGTAGGTCCGGTCCTCTTCGGGCGTCAGGAGGTCGAAGAGCAGGGTGCCGATCTTGGCCTTTTGCAGGACCTCCGCGACGCAGCGGTTCCGCGGGCTCAGGCGGCTGCTCCCGCTGCCGTGCGCGAAGAGGACGAGCCCGGACGCCCCCTTCGGGACCGTCAGATTGCCGGGCAACTGATGGCCGTCGGCGGCGATCCGCACCTCGGGGTCCGCGTCCGCCTCCGCCTTGAGGATCCGGAGCACCTCCTCGTCCGAGACTTGGGGAAAATCGTCGAAAAATTGGCCGACGGCGTAAAAATCCTCGGGGGTCTCGAGACAGACGACGTCGTCGGCGTACGGGCGGACGCGCTCGACGTTCTCCGGGGGCGCGACGGCCGCGGCGGCGACGAGGCGCGCGGGTTTGTGCTCCCGGACGGACTTGAGGGCGGCGATCATCGTGGCGCCCGTGGCGATGCCGTCGTCGACGACGATGACGGTCCTTCCGGCGGGGTCGATCGGAGGCCGGGCGGCGGTGTAGCGCCGGCGGCGCTCGCGCAGCGTCTCCATCTGGGCCTGTTTCTCCCTTTCGATGTAGGAATCCGGGATCCCCAGCCGGCGCGCGTAATCGGAGAGATAGGTGTGGCCGTGTTCGTCGACCGATCCGATGGCGAGCTCGGGTTGCATCGGGGCGCCGAGCTTGCGGACCAGGACCACGTCGGCCTCTCCGCCCAGGGCGTCCGCGATGATCCGGGCCATGGGAACGGACCCGCGCGGGATCGCGAGCACGAGGGGATTCCTTCCCTCGTAACGGGAGAGTTTCTTGGCGAGGCGGCGGGCCGCCTCATCGCGGTCGGCGAATCTCATGAGGCCTCCGGGCGGATCAGGCGGCTCCGGTAGGGAACCGCCGCCTTGGGGCAATGGCTCAAGACGGCGCAGGGGGCGTACCGGACCACCTGTTCGGCGACGCCCCCCATGAGAAAGCGCTCCAGCCCGGACCGGCTGTGCGTGGGAATGAGGATCAGGTCCGTTTTTGAGTCCCGCGCCGACTGGCAGATCTGATCGGCCGCGGGTCCCTCCAAGAGGAAGGAGTCCGTGTCGAGCTTGGGGTGCGAGGCCTGGAGCGCCTCGAGTCTTTCGAGGGCGTCCTTCTCCCTCGGGGCCAGGCCGTCCATGAGGTCTCCGGGCGGGAGCGACGGGACGCGGGCCGTCGGCGGGACCGGCGTGATCACGTGGACGAGGGAAAAACGGACCGGCAGCGTCCCCGCGAGGGCCTCCGCGAGCGCGAAGGTTTCGTCCACGGGGCCGGAGAAGTCGACCGGGAGCAGGACCGAGCGGGGAGGCCAAGCCGAGGTCTTGCGCGTGACCAGGACGGGGGAGGGCGAGTGGCGGACGACCTTCTCCGCCACGCTCCCCATCAGCACGTGGGGAAGGTCGCTCAGGCCGGCGGTTCCCATCACCACCAGGTCCGGGGCGTCCCGCCCGATCGCGCCCAGGAGGGTCACGGCGGGCCTTCCTTCCAGGACCTCGATCCGCGTCCGGGAAATGACCTCGTCCACGAGTTCCGGGGCGGTCTTTTCGACGGCCGCGGAGAGCTCGGCCCGGATCTGAAGCTCGACCTTTTCGGAGGCTCCCGCGTCCCCCTTCTCGGGTGACCACTCGATCACATGCACGATCGTCAGGCGAGAACCGAACAATGCCGCCAGCCCGGCCGCCCACTCCAGGGCCCTGACGCCGGCCCGTGACAGGTCGCAAAGGAGCATCAACGTTCCGAACATGCTCCTAGAGTAGATCCCCCTCCGGCCCGGCGACATGAGTTTGGTCAGGCGAAAATATCATTTTGGTCATGGCGGTTCGCGGGGGAATCGCCGGGAGCATGGGAACGGCCACGTACGTCCTCGCCGGACGCGCAACGGTCTAGCCGGACTCGGATCGGGGCGCCCGGCGGCCCAGCGTCGCGAGACCGATGGCGGCGACGGCGGCGAATCCGGCTCCGGCCAGGAAGGTGGCCGACGGCCCGATGGCGCTCCACAAGGCGCCCGCAACCACGCTCGCGAGAAGCAGCGCGACCCCGCTGACCAGATTGAAGAGGCCGAATCCGGTGCCGCGCAACGTTTCCGGCACCGTGTCCGCGACGAGCTTCGACAACAGGCCCTGGGTCAGGGCCATGTGCAGGCCCCACAGGGCCGCGCCCGCAAAGGCGGCCGGCGCGCCGTTGGCCGCGGCCAGCACCATGTCGGCGACGATGAGCAATCCCAGCCCGATCAACAAGAGGGTCCGCGGGCGGAGCCGGTCGGCGGCGGCCCCGGCTGGGTAGGCCGCCCCGGCGTAGAAGAAGTTCATCACGACCATGACGACCGGCACGTAGCCGAGCGCGAGCCCGACGTCCCTCGCGCGCAGCACCAAGAAGGCCTCGCTGAAGCGGGCGAGCGTAAAGACGGCCCCCAACACCACGACCAGCCAGTAACGCAGCGGCAGGCGCTTGGCGTCCTCGAAGGTGACCGGCGCCTTCGACTGGCCGGGCGCATGCGCGCGCTCCGGGTCGCGCACGTAGATCAGGAGCAGCGTCACCGCGATGAAGGCCGGCGCCACGGCCACCCACATGACGGCCCGGATGTCGTCGGAAAGCCAAAGCATAAAGACCACCGCCAGCAGCGGGCCGAGAAGGGCGCCCACGGAATCGAGCGCCTGGCGCAAACCGTAGGCCGCGCCTCGCAACGCGGCCGGCGTCATGTCGGCCACCAGCGCGTCTCGCGGCGCGCCGCGGATGCCTTTGCCGATGCGATCGACGAAACGCGCCGTGAACACCCAGCCGATCGACGACGCCAGCGGAAAAAGCGGTTTGGTGAGGGCCGCGAGGCCGTAACCGAGGATCATCAGGAACTTGCGTTTGCCGAGGTAATCGCTCAGCGCGCCCGAGAAGACCTTCAGGATGGCCGCCGTCGCCTCCGCGACGCCCTCGATCACGCCGACGGTCACCATGGACGCCCCCAACGCGGTGACCATGAAGAGGGGCAAAAGGCCGTGGATCATCTCGGAGGAGATGTCCATGAACAGGGAGCCGAATCCCAACGCCCAGATGCCGGCGGGCAAGGCGCGCCACGTGGAGCGGCGCATGTCGGGTTTAACGTCGGCTCTCATCAGGAAATTGGGGGCCGAGCCTCCGTTCGAACTCGGGCTTGAGATCGGCGCCGAACGCCTCCGCCGCCAGTTCCAGCGCCCTCCGGGCGAACTTGAGGACCTGCAGCGTCCCCAAGGCCCACGGATCGTCGAAGAACCAGCCGCAGCTCGTGTACATGAACATCAGGTGGCGTTGCAGCTCCATCAGGCGAAGGACGTCCGCCTGTTCGCGGGGGGCGAGGGGACGGACGGCGTGGACCGCGAAAAAATCCGCGGCCCCCTTGCTCACAAGGACGCCGATGTAGTCGTCGCGGGCCCGCCAGGGGTCCGTCAGGTACTCCGAGGCCTCGATCTCGAAGACGGGTTCCAGCGTATCCCGAAGCCAGTCGAGGGCCTCGCGGAGGGGCTGCCTCCAAGTCTGGCCCCCCGGCCCCGTCCCCGTCCGGCAGCCGCAGTCGCCCCGCCAACGTTCCACGCCGTGGGGGCAGCTCCAAGACGTCCTCTCGCGGATCTCCACCTCGTGGGTCGGTTCGCACGCCTCGAGAAAGGACCCGAAGTTGGCGAGCCGGGCGAGTCCGTCCCGCTCGATCCTTTTCAAGGCATAATCGAGGGCCATTTCCCCGAACTTGTGGTGGTGCCCGTAGGATTCCCCGTCGGTTGCGAGCGAGACGAGCTGCGGCCCCACGCGGTCCTCCGAAAACGTGCGCATCATGCGGTCCACCAGCGCGTCGCCGCTGTGGAGGAGGCCCTCGAAGGCGATCGCGCGCGAGATCGCCCCGTCGTAGAAAAAGACCGCCATGCGCCGTCCGGACGGCAGGTTGAGCTCGTAGGGCATCGTCGCGTCGATCTCCCCCGCGGGGACTTTTTGCCAGTAGTGGTCGTTCCGCTCGCGGACGGTGCGGGCCTGGTGCGGGGCGAGGACCGTGAACCGGACCCCGTGTTCCGCGAGGATCTCCAGGCCTTCCAAGTCCACGGCCGTCTCGGGGAACCAGAAGCCTTCGGACCGCCGGCCGAAGCGGTGCTCGAAGTCCTTCAATCCCCAAAGGATCTGGGTCTTCTTGTCGCGGGCGTTCGCGAGGGGGAGGATCATGTGGTTGTAGCCCATCGCGAGGGCGGACCCGTGCCCGCCGAATCGCTCGCGGCTCTCCAAATCGGCATCGAGGATCCCGCGATAGACGTTGTGGGCGTGGGTCTCGAGCCAGGCGAGGAGGGTGGGGCCGAAATCGAAGCTCATCCGGCCATAGGTGCGTGCGGCGACGTTCGGATAGTAGCACTCGTCGGTGATCCGCCGGTTCCAGTCCCGGTGGGGCGCCGCGGAGGGCTCGACCGGGACCTCCCCCGTCTTCGGGTCTTCGCGGGGCGGCTGGTAGAAGTGTCCGTGGATGCAGACGAACCGGCGCGTCATCGATGATCCCTTGTCAAATATCCTTTTTCAAAAAGAGGGCGCCGAGCGGCGGGAGCGTCAGCGACAGCGAATACGGCCTCCCGTGGCGCGGCCGCCCGGCCGCGGCGGTCCGGCCTAAATTTCCCATGCCACTTCCCCCGTATTCCCGGCCGTCGCTGTTCAAGAGCTCGCGCCAGACGCCGCCGGCCGGGACCCCGATCCCGTAACCCAGGCGCGGGACCGGGGTGAAATTCAGGACGGCCAGCACGGCGTTCCCGTCCCGGTCCTTCCGCAAAAAGCTCAGGACGCCCGCGTCGGCGTCGTGGCAGTCGATCCATTCGAAACCCCACGGCTGGCAGTCCCCCTCGTGCAGGGCGGGCTCGGACCGATAGAGGCGATTCAGGTCGGTCACCCAGCGCCGGATCCCCCGGTGCGGCCCGTATTGAAGAAGTTCCCAGTCAAGGCCCCGCTCGTGGTCCCACTCGCTCCACGGGCCGAACTCGCCGCCCATGAAGAGGAGTTTTTTTCCCGGTTGGCCGTATTGCCAGGCGTAGAGGAGCCTCAAGTTCGCGAACCGCTGCCAGTCGTCCCCCGGCATCCGTCCCAGGAGCGAGCCCTTGCCGTGCACGACCTCGTCGTGGGAGAGCGGCAGGACGAAGTTTTCCGTGTGGGCGTAGAGCTGCCGGAAGGTGAGGTCGCCGTGGTGGAACTTGCGGTGGACGGGGTCCTTCGCGAAGTACCGCAGGGTGTCGTTCATCCAGCCCATGTCCCACTTGAGACCGAAGCCCAAACCTCCGACGGACGCCGGCCGCGAGACCATCGGCCAGGCGGTGGATTCCTCCGCGATCGTCTGGACGCCCGGAAAGCCCCGGTAGATCTCCTCATTCAGGGACCGGAGGAAATGAATGGCGTCCAGGTTCTCGTGGCCGCCGTGCTCGTTCGGGATCCACTCGCCGTCCTTCCGCGAATAATCGAGGTAAAGCATCGAGGCCACGGCGTCCACGCGCAAGGCGTCCGCGTGATAACGCTCCAGCCAGAAACAGGCGGAGGAGGAGAGAAAGCTCCGGACCTCGTTCCGCTTGTAGTTGAAGACGTAGCTCTTCCAGTCGGGGTGGAAGCCCTGGCTCGGGTGGGCGTGCTCGTAGAGATGGGTCCCGTCGAAGAACCCGGGCCCGTGCGGGTCGGTGGGGAAGTGCGAGGGGACCCAATCCAAGATGACGCCGATCCCGCGGCGGTGGAGGTGGTCGACCAGGGCCATGAAGTCCTGCGGCGTCCCGTAGCGCGCGGTCGGGGCGAAGTAGCCCGTCGTCTGGTAACCCCAGGACCCGTAGAACGGGTGCTCCATGACCGGCAGGAATTCGACGTGGGTGAATCCCAGGTCCGAGACGTGATCGGCCAGGAGGGGCGCGATCTCGCGGTACGACAACCCCTTTTTCCAGGACCCCAGGTGCAGCTCGTAGATGGACATGGGGGCGTCGAGGCGATTCTTGGAGGCGCGGACCGCCATCCATTCGGCGTCCCCCCAGTCGTAGGCCAGGTCCGTGACGACGGAGGCCGTCCGTGGCGAGACTTCGTGAAAAAAGCCGACAGGGTCCGCCTTCTCGGTCTTGAGGCCGTGATAGCGCGAGGCGATCCGGTACTTGTACAAGGCCCCGGGACCCACGCCGGGGACAAAGCCTTCCCAGATCCCGGAACGCCCCCGCGGGGCGAGCGGGGCGTTCTTGGGGTTCCAGCCGTTGAAGTCGCCCGCGACGGAAACCGCCTTCGCGTCGGGGGCCCAGACGGCGAAATACGTGCCGGGGCGGCCCCCAAGGGCGACGGGGTGGGCGCCGAGCTTTTCGTAGAGGCGGGTGTGCGTCCCCTCGTTGAAGAGATGAAGGTCCTGGTCGCCCAAGAGGGAGAGGCTTGCGGGGTTCGGAACGACTGTCAGAGGGTTGGGCATGGAGATCGTCATTATAGCTTGGACGCCAGCCTCCTCAAGGCATCTATTTCCCGAAGGAGCGAAACGACGCCTGCGTCGGCCGTGAATTCCTCGATGGGATACCGCGCCTTCCGCCGCCAGTTCGCGACGTCGTCCGTCGTGCCGGGGACGTTCTGAGGCTCCCGCTCGAGCCAGAGGTCCTCGAGATTGATCTGCAGGAGGGAGGCCGGACTGCGGGCCAGGCCTTCGAGCGACCGGCGAAGGGCCTCGCGCGCCTCTTCGGGCCTCTCGTAGGCGGCGGCGAACGGGGGCATGTCGTGGGTGTTCAAGGCCGCAAGGCATTCCCCCGGGATTTCCGGGAATTCGTCCGACTCGAAGGGGAGGACGTGGGAGCGCAGGAGACCGCGGGCCTTCAAGGCGGGCCTCACCTCGGGAGGGACCGTCCCCAGGTCCTCGCCGACGATCCACGCGCCGCTCGCCCGCGATTCCTCGCAGACGGCGTCGTAGAAGGCCTCGGCCGGGTAGCGGACGTAGACGCCGTCCGCCGCGTCGAAGCCGTTGGGGATCCAAAAGAGGCGGTGGAAGGCCATGACGTGGTCGATCCTCAAGAGAGTCGCGTGACGAAGGTGGTGCCGCAGACATTCCCGGAAATAGTCGAGTCCCCCTGGATGCAACCGGCCGGGATGGAGGGGAGGGAAGCCCCAGTTCTGTCCCTTCGCATAGAAGGGATCGGGAGGGGCCCCGACGGAGACGTTTTCCACGAAGAGGTCGCGAAACCGCCAAAGGTCGTAGCCGTCCGGGTGAACACCCAAGGGAAAATCGAGATAGAGCCTCGTCCCATCCCGCGCCCCCGCACGGACCGCCTCCGCCAGTTGCTCATCCGCGACCCACTGAACGTAGAGATGATACCGGATCGCCGCCGGGTCCCCCTCGCGGCCCTCGATGCCCGCGCGAAACCGGGCGTAGTCGTCGAGGCGGGGCCGGGACTTCGCGAACCCTTCGAACGCTTCCCGCCGGGAGGCCGCCCCCGAGAAAAAGTCCGCCGCCAGCGCTTCCAAGACGCGGCGCTTGAGGCGCATGCCCTCGCGGTAGTCGACGAGGGGGGCCTTCCGGAGCCGGGCCAGTAAGCCTTGGGTCCCGGGGGAGGGCTGAAACTCGGGGATCCCCTCGGGGTCGATGAAGAACTCGTTCCAAAAGAGGCGCGAGACCGGTGTGTAGGGGCTGGGGGAAAAGGGTTCGTCGAGAAACGAGGCCAGGAGGGGAAGCGTCCCCACGAAGCGCGCCCCGAGCCCCGCGGCCCACCGGATCAGGCGGCCCAAATCGGTGAAATCACCGCTCCCCCAGCTCCTCTCCGAGCGGAGCGCATATAAAGGAAGGAAGACGCCCCAAAGCCGTATCCCGGCGGGAGGGGTTTGGGCGCGGGGCGGGGAGGAGGATGCGGCAGGGGATTCGATGACGGAATATCCGCCCATGGCCTCCAAGACGGCCTCGAGGACCTCCGGCTTGGCCTCGCACCGCCGGCCCGCGACGTCAAGGTAGGAGGTTTCGATCCCCCGTCGACGGGCCTCGCTTTCCAGGGTCGTCATCTCAGGTCCGGAAATAGGCGTTGCGGAGGTATTGATACATCATCCGCTGCGCGTTGAAGTAGGAGCCGTTGTGGGCGATCGTCGATCGCATGAGGGCGCCAAATCCGTCATGCTGACCGTAGAAGAGCGGCAGGACCACCCCGTCAAGCTTCCGGTAGAGCGAGTCCACCTCGTCGCCGCTGGGTTCATAGACCTCGTGGTTGCCGATCGCCCAGCCGGTGACCCCCTCGACGTGACCCTCGATCCACCAGCCATCCAGGACGCTCAAGCTCGGCACCCCGTTCATCGCCGCCTTCATCCCGCTGGTGCCCGAGGCCTCGTGGGGCTTCTGCGGGGTGTTGAGCCAGACGTCGACCCCGGCACAGAGGAGCTTGGCGAGGGCCATGTCGTACTCCTCCAGATAGATGATGCGGACCGCGTCCTTGAGGGACTCCGCGGCGCGGAAGATTTGGGCGATGAGATCCTTGCCCGGGAGGTCCTTCGGATGCGCCTTGCCCGCGTAAATGATCTGAACGGGCCCGCGGCGCCGCACGATGTCCTTAAGCCTTGCCGGGTCTTCGAAGAGGAGGTGCGGACGTTTGTAGGCCGTGGCGCGTCGGGCGAAGCCCAGGGTGAACGCGGCGGGATCAAGGGAGGCGCCCGTCCTCCGGTGGACCTCGGCCAGGAGTTCCCCCTTGGCTTGCGCGTGGGCCTGGCGGATCTCGCCCACCGGAATGCTGAGGGCGTGCCGGAGGTAGAGGTTGTCGTGGCGCCAGTCGGGGATATGGTGATCGTAGAGGGCACGGAACGGGGTGGAGGTCCAGGTCAGGGCGTGCACGCCGTTGGTGATCGAGTCGATGGGATAGTGCGGAAACATGTCGCGGGAGACCTCGCCGTGCCGCATCGCGACCCCGTTGACGTACCGGGAAAATGAGAGAGCGAGATTGGTCATGTTGAGGACGCCGGCGGGGCAGCAGCCGTTGGCCTCGATCGCGCGCGCCCGTTCCTCGCCGAGGACCGGAACGACGAGGCCGTAGGGGAACTGGTCGTGGCCCGCGGGGACGGGCGTATGGGTCGTGAAGATGCACTGATCGCGCACGGCCTCGCGGTCGTCGTCCCCGGCCGCGGCGAGCCCGCGTTCCGCCGTCTTTTTCTCCAGGAGGGCGATCGTCAGGAGGGCGGAATGGCCCTCATTCATGTGGTAGAGGGTGACGCGCTCGTGGCCCAGGGCCTTGAGCATCGCGACGCCGCCGAAACCGAGGAGGGCCTCCTGCTTGAGCCGGTTCCGGTCGTCGCCGCCGTAGAGAAAATCCGTGAGGGAGCGATCCGCGGGATGGTTCTCCCCGAGGTCGGTGTCGAGAAAGTAGACGGGCACCCTCAGCCTCGCGATTCCGTGGACGAGATAGCGCCAGGCGCGGACGGCGACGGGGCGGCCGTCGAGGGTCACGGAGATCCGCGGCTCCATCGGTTCGAGGTACTTGTCAGGGGACCACTCGACGGGGTGTTCGGTCTGGCGCCCGGCGGCGTCCAGCCTCTGGTGAAAATAGCCCTTCCGGTAGAGGAGCGTCATCCCGGCCACCGGGAGCCCCAGGTCGGCCGCGGCGCGGAGCGTGTCCCCCGCGAGCACCCCCAGGCCGCCCGCATACGTCGGCATGCCGGGTTCCACGCCGATCTCCATCGAGAAATAGGCGACGGTTCCGACGCTTTCCATCAATTGCCGCAGCGAGTCGCCGTCCATCCCGCCTCCGATCACATCCTATCAGGAAGTTTTCGAAAATTCCCCATCAAGAAGAGGCCTCGGCGGCGCGGCGAGCGTCTTTTCGTAGAGAGTCTCGTAGGCCCCGGCGGGCAGGTCCCAGGAGAAATCCCTCGACATCGCGCGCCGCTGGAGCCTTTTCCAGTCCCCGGGACGGCGGAACCACGCGATCGCGCGCTCGATCGCCGCGGCGAGAGCGTCGGCCGTCGCGCCCTCAAAGACAAAGCCCGTCCCGTGATCGCCCTCGCAATCGTCGACCGTATCGCGGAGGCCGCCGACGGACCGGACCACCGGGATCGTCCCGTAGCGCTGCGCGTACATCTGATTGTATCCGCAAGGCTCGTAACGGGACGGCATCAGGAGGAGGTCGGCGCCGGCGGTGATCCGGTGCGAAAGGGGGGAATCGAAAACGGTCCGGACCGCGACGCGATCCGGACGCCCGGCCGCGAGGCGGCGAAGGGATTCCTCGAGGGCCGGATCGCCCCGGCCCAGAAAGACCCATTGAGCCTCGGGGGTGTCGGGGTTCTCCGCGACTTGGATCGCGAGATCGATCCCTTTCTGGGGCACGAGACGGCCGATCACGGCGAGGAGCGGGACGTCCCCGAGTTCGGGCAACCCCAGTTCGCGTTGGAGGGACCGCTTGCAGACGTCCTTTCCTTCGAGATTCCCCGTGGCGTAAGGGGCCGCGATGTGCGGGTCCGCGGCGGAATTCCATGTCCCCGTGTCGATGCCGTTGAGGATGCCCGCCAAAGCCCCGTCCCGCTCACGCAAGACGCCTTCCAGGCCGCAGCCGAACTCGGGAGTCAGGATCTCGCGGGCGTACGCGGGCGAAACGGTCGTGAGGCCGTCCGCGGCGACGATGCCGGCCTTGAGGAAATTGACGAGTCCGTGGAATTCGAGGAGACGGGGCGTGAAGAAACGCTCGTCCAATCCCGTGCGGCGCAGAACCTCGCGGGGGAAGAGGCCTTGATAACCCAGATTGTGAAGCGTGAGGACCGACCGGGCGTCTTGAAAAAACGGATCCCGCGCGTACGTCGTCTTGAGGAGGAAGGGCACGAGGGCCCCCTGCCAGTCATTCGCGTGGAGGACATCCGGACGGATGTTCAAGGACTTGAGCGCCTCCAGGGACCCGAGCGAAAAGGCGGCGAACCGCTCCGCGTTGTCGGGATAATCCTTGATCCCGTCGCCGTAAAGGGAAGGGCGGCCAAAAAAGGCGGGCATGTCCAAGAAAAGGACGAGCCCTCCCTCCGGCGCACCGCCTTCCCAGAGGGTGACGGGCTGAACTTTGTCAGCCATCGAAAGGGTCAAGGTTCCGCGCGGGCGCAGGGCCGCCGGAGAAATCCAACGGTATTTCGGCAGGATAAGAATGACTCCGTGACCCAGTCCGGAGAGGTGGCGGCCCAGGGAACCCACCATGTCGCCCAAGCCCCCGGTCTTGGCCCACGGGACGGCCTCGGAAGAGATGAGAGCGATTTTCTTGTGACAGGGCTTTTTCGTTGTTTTCATCCGTCCACTAAAGAGTAAAATAAGGCCACCTCATGAAAAGCAAATCCCTTCTCGAATGTTCCCGCTGCAACGCGCGCGAGACGAACATCTTCTGCCGTTTGGGGGCCAACCATGCCGGACGCCCGGCGAACGTCAAAACGAACAGAGTTTACCAAAAAAAGCAAAGTCTCTACTACGAAGGGGCACCGACCCAGGGGATCTACTGCCTCCACTCGGGGGAGGCGAAGATATTCAAGACCAGCTCTCAGGGAAAACAGCACATCTTGAGGATCGCCCACGCCGGACAGATTTTGGGACTTGAGGACGTCTTTTACCGCCAGGATTACAGCACTTCGGCCGAGATGATCGGCGAGGGGACGGTCTGCTTCATCGACAAGGCCGCCGTGATGGAGACCGTCCGGATCAGTCCCGAGACCGCCGTCGCCGTGATCCGGGAGCTTTCGGAAGAAGTCGTCGCGAGCGAGGAGGAAAGGGTCGAGCTGGCCCAGTCGACCGTCCGGGAGCGGATGGCGCGGTTGCTGGCCGTCCTCGCGGAGAGCCACGGGTCCCCTTTCCGCGGCGGCGTCCAGATCCAACTGCCTCTCTCGCGCGAGGAGATGGCCGAGATGATCGGCACCGCCTCCGAGACGGCGATGCGCCTCTTGAAGGAGTTCCGGGACGACCATCTTGTTCAGGTCCGGGGGAGGGAGATCACGATCTTGAACCGGGCGCGGTTGATGCAGGTCGCACACATCATTCCCTAGCTGAGCATAAGAATTGTTTCCCATCGGAAAGGAATCTCATGACCGGGGCCGAAAATCTCTGGGCGATCGTTCTGGCGGCCGGCGAGGGCCGGAGGCTGAGCCCGCTCACCCTCGATAATCGGGGCGAGGCGGTTCCCAAGCAGTTCTGTTCCTTTCGGGGGAGCACGTCGATGCTGCGCTTCGCGCTGATGCGTGCCGAGCGAGTCGTGCCTCCGGAGCGTGTCGTGACGGTGGTCGCCCAGGAGCAGAAGCGCTGGTGGTCCCGCGAGTTCGCGGATCGTCCGGCCGATCACCTGATCGTCCAGCCGAAAAACGCCGGGACCGCGGCGGGAATCCTTCTTCCCCTTTTCCACGTCTTTCTCCAAGACGCACTGGCCACGGTCCTCGTGTTTCCCTCGGATCACTTCGTGGAGGACGAGGCGGTCCTCGAGGGAGCCCTCCGGAAGGCCGCGGCCGCGGTCGTGCGGAGCAAGGACAGGGTCGTCCTCCTGGGCATCGAGCCGGAGGGGGCGGACTCCGGTTACGGTTGGATCGTGCCGGAGGGCCTTGAGAAGGGCGCAAGCCGACGCGTCGCGGGCTTTGTCGAAAAACCTCTGCCCCTGGAGGCGGAACGTCTCTTGCGCGAAGGCGCCTTGTGGAACAGCTTCATGTTCGCCGCCCCGGCCGGATTTCTGCTCAGCCTCTACCGGCGGTTTCTACCGGAACTGTTTGGACCGTTCGTGAAGGCCTTGGGGGGCAGCCAAGACCGTTGGACCTCGGAAACCCTCGACGGCCTCTACCGCAACCTTCCGGTTCGTGACTTTTCCACGGATCTTCTGGAGCGGGCCTTCGCCTCCTTATGGCTCGTCGACGTCCCTCCCTGCGGATGGACCGACCTCGGAACCCCCGAGAGGGTCGAACGCTGCATGAACCGTTTCGAGGAGGATTTGGAGATCGGCCTCGCGGAAAGGATCCGGGGCCGGCTGTTGACCGTTCCCCAAGCCGGTGAACCCGCCAAGAAAAGGGCCTAAGGGCCGCGGGCGAGCCGCAGCCGAGTGGCCACGATTGCGTCCGGGTTGAGAGAGAGACTGCCGATCCCCTCCGCCACCAGGAATTCGGCGAACTCCGGGTAGTCGCTCGGCGCCTGACCGCAGATGCCCACCGGAACGCCGGATGCCTTCGCCTCCCGGATCACCATGCGGATCATCTCGCGCACCGCCTCGTTCCGCTCGTCAAAAAGCGGGGCGACCACCGGCGAGTCGCGGTCCACGCCCAGGACGAGCTGGGTCAGATCGTTGGAGCCGATGGAAAAACCGTCGAAGTGCTTTGCGAATTCGCGCGCGAGGAGGACGTTCGACGGGATCTCGCACATCATGTAGATTTCCAGGCCATCCTTGCCCCGGACAAGGCCGTTCGTTTCCATCTCCTGCAGGACGCGCCGGGCCTCGTCGACCGTCCGGCAGAAGGGGATCATCGTCTTAAGGTTGGCGAGCCCCATCTCGCCGCGGACCCGCCGGATCGCCGCGCATTCGAGCGCGAAACCCTCCCGGTAGCGGACGTCGTAGTAACGGGAGGCGCCACGGAAACCCAGCATGGGGTTTTCCTCGGCGGGCTCGAACTCCCGCCCCCCGGCCAGGCGCGCGTACTCGTTCGTCTTGAAGTCCGAGCTCCGGAGGATGACGTCCTTGGGGTAAAAGGCCGCCGCAATCTTGGCGATCCCCTGGGACAGGCGCTCGACGAAGAAATCGGTCACACGGGCGTATCCCTCCGCCTCCCTCCCGATCCGCTCCGCCGCTTCGCGGTCGGCCAACTCCGGGTAACGGACGAAGGCCATCGGGTGAACGCCGATGGCGTGGCTCAGGATGAACTCCATGCGGGCCAGCCCCACGCCGTCGTTCGGAATAAACGAAAACTCGAAGGCGCGGTCCGGCTCCCCCACGTTCATCAGGATCTTGACCGGCGGTACGGGCAGGTCTTTCACGACCATGCGGCCGGTGTCGTAGTCCAGCGACCCGCGATAAACCCGCCCCGTCTCGCCTTCGGAGCAGGAGACGGTGACATCGGCCCCATCCGGGATCTTCGCGCAGGCCGACTCCGCGCCCACCACGGCGGGAACTCCCAGTTCGCGGCTCACGATCGCGGCATGACAGGTCCGGCCCCCGCGCTCCGTCACCACTCCGGCCGCCTTCCTCATGATCGGTTCCCAGTCGGGGTCGGTCATCTCGGTGACGAGCACCTCGCCCTGGCGGAAGGACGCGATGTCCTTCACGTCCCGGATGAGCCTCGCCCGTCCGCGGCCGATCCGCGAGCCCACCGCCTTGCCCTCGACGAGCACGGGGCCCTTCTCGCGGAGCCGGAACGTCTCCAGGACGCCGGTCTCCCGCGCCGCATGGACGGTTTCCGGCCGTGCCTGCAGGATGAAAAGGGCGCCCGTCAGCCCGTCCTTGGCCCATTCGATGTCCATGGGGCGGGGAGATCCGGCCTTCCGGCCGTAGTGATCCTCGATCAGGACCCCCCACCGCGCGAGGGTCAGAATCTCGTCGTCCGAGATCGACCACCGGCGCCGGTCCGCCGCCGGAACGGGGACGTTTCGGGTCTCCCGCGTCCCGCCGCGCGGGTTGTAGACGAGCTTGACCTCCTTGGTCCCCAAGGTTTTTTGGACGATCGGCCGGAAGCCGGCCCTGAGCGTGGGCTTGAAGACGTAGAATTCGTCGGGGTTCACCACACCCTGGACGATGTTTTCCCCGAGCCCGTAGGACGAGGTGATGAGGACGACGTCCCGGAAGCCCGATTCCGTGTCCAGCGTGAACAGGACGCCGGAGGAGGCGAGATCGGACCGGACCATCAGCTGCACGCCGATCGAGAGGGCGACCTGGAAATGGTCAAAACCCTTGTCGACCCGGTAGGAGATGGCCCGGTTGGTGAAGAGCGAGGCGAAGCACCGGCGGCAGGCGTCCAGGAGGGAGGCCTCGCCGCGAACGTTCAGAAAGGTCTCCTGCTGGCCCGCGAAGCTCGCGTCCGGAAGGTCCTCGGCGGTCGCGCTGGAGCGCACGGCGACGCCGGCGTTCTCACCGTAGCCCCGGCAAAGACCCTCGTAGGCTTCCCGGATTTCACCCGCCAGTTCCGGCGGGAGCGGGGCCCGGAGGATCAGATTCCGGATGCGTTCCCCGCGGCGGGCGAGGTCGGTCACGTCGCGGACGTCGAGACCTTCGAGGATCCCGCGGATCTCATCCCCGATGCCCGCCTCCCGGACATGGAAGCGGTAACCCTCGGCCGTGACGGCGAATCCGCCCGGAACTCGGACGCCCAAGGGGGTGAGTTCGCGCGCCATCTCGCCCAAGGAGGCGTTCTTGCCTCCGACCGACGCGACGTCCTCGATCCCGACCTCCTCGAAGAGGCGGATGAATTTCATCATTTTACCATACCATGACATCGGTCATGATCAAAGGCGCCGGGGGTGCGATAATGACGGCGTGTCCCACGCGTTGATCCAGGCCCTCCAAGACCCGGCCCTCTTCGACCACCCGGTCACGGGTTTCGCCGTGATCGAGACGCACATCTCGTGGGTCCTCCTCACGGGGCCCTTCGCCTACAAGATCAAAAAGCCCGTGAACCTCGGATTCTGCGATTTTACGTCGCTGGAGAAGAGGAAATTCTTCTGCGAGGAGGAGCTGCGCCTGAACCGGAGACTCGCGCCGGAACTTTACGCGGGGGTCGTTCCCATCACGGGGATGGAATCGGCGCCGCGATTGGGTGGCGCGGGCGCGGCGATCGAATACGCGGTCAAGATGGTCGAGTTCGACCAGTCCTGCCGTCTCGACCGGGTGCTCTCCTCGGGGAGGCTGGAGGCGGGACAGATCGATCAACTGGCCCGGGAGCTCGCGGAGTTTCACGCCTCCATTCCCGCGGCGGCGCCGGAGGCCTCCTATGGGCGGCCGGAGGCCGTGATTCAAGCGGTGCGCGGAACGCTCGCGCATTGCGAGTCTTCCGGACTGGCCGGCTGGTGCGAAGCGGAGGCCAGGCATCTCGAGCCGGTCTTCGAGGCGCGGAAGGCATCGGGGTTCGTCAGGGAGGCTCACGGCGACGTGCACCTCGCCAACGTCGCCGTCGTCGACGGTCGCGTGCGGATCTTCGACGCGATCGACTTCAATCCGGAACTCCGGTGGATCGACGTCATGAGCGAGATCGCGTTCGCCGTCATGGACCTCGAGGACAGGGGGCGTTCCGACCTCGCCTTCCGTCTCCTGAACGCCTATCTGGAGGGAACCGGGGATTACGAAGGCTTGCGGGTCTTCCGTTTCTACGAGGTCTATCGCGCCCTGGTCCGCGCCAAGGTGGCGGCGATCCGGCTTTCGCAGCCGGATCTTCCGGAGACGGATCGCGAGGAGATCCGACGGGAGGCGGACGGGTATCTCGGACTCGCGCGGCGTTTCACGCGCACGAATCCGCCGGGGCTCATGATCACCCATGGCATCTCCGGTTCCGGGAAGACGTACGGAACCCAGAAAATCCTGGAGGAGGAAGGGTGCATCCGGTTGCGGACCGACGTCGAGCGGAAACGTCTCTTCGGCCTGAAGGCCGATGAACCGTCGCCTCCGTCCCAGAGAGCGGAGGTTTACGGACCGGACGCGACCCGCCGGGTCTATCGGAAGCTCCTGGACTTAAGCTGGATGATCCTCGGCGCCGGGTTTTCCGTCATCGTCGACGGGACGTTTTTGAGGCGGGGAGAGCGCGACGAGTTCAGGGCCCTGGCCGAGTCCCTGGCCGTTCCGTTCACGATCCTGGTGTTCGAGGCGACGGAGGAGGTCCTCAAGGAGCGCGTGGCGAGCCGGAAGGACGAAGGACGCGACGCCTCCGAGGCGGATTGGGACGTCGTCGCCAAGCAGAGGGAATGGAGGCAGCCGCTGGCCGCGGACGAGTGGCCGTCCGCAAGACGGACCTCCCCGATCACTTGACCAGGAGAATAGGGCAGGGCGCGAGGACGGCCACCTTATAGCTGATCGTGCCCCAATCCTGGCCCTTCTTGCCCGGAGAGATCCGGTGGGAGTTCATGACGATCAGGTCGACCTTCCGGTCGCGGGCGTGGCGGACGATCGTCTCCGTCCGTTTGCCTAAAAAGATTTCCTCCCGGATCGGCCGCCCGCGCAAGCGCGAGGCAAGACGCTTCATGTGAAGGCGCGCGGCCGTCATCAGCTCCTCGTAGAATTCCTTCAGCTCGGCCGGGGGGATGAGGTCGATCTTCTCCACGACGTGCAGCAGAGTGATCCGGCCTCCCGATGCGGCGGCGTCGATGGCCGCGGCGATCGCGCGCCGGTTCTTGGGGGTGAAATCGACCGGAACCAGGATGTTGCGGAACATGAGCGCCTCCTCGATTTTGCCCGAACATCATGGCCCCGGCGCCGTGCGGGGTCAAGAAACGGTTCATGAGGAGGCGAAGAGCAAGCTAGCCGCATTTCATCATCTTCAGACCGTCCTGGAAGAAGACGTTGATCTTGCCGGGAGGGATCAGGCTCACCACGAGACCCACGCCGAAGGTCTGGTGGTCGACGCGGTCGTCCAGCAGATAGACCTTGTCCATGGCATACGCCTTTGGCGTCTTATTCCCCTGGTCGAGTTTCTTCCGCCATTCGGCCTCTTGGTCCTCCCGGAGCAAGGACTCTTTCGATTTTCTGACCTTTTTTGTTTTTTGTACCGTCATATCATTCCCTTCTCTTTTAGCTCCTCCAGAGCTTCGTCGTTCTTTGTCAACCCGGCCAGCCTCATGCCCCGGAGCACCCCCGGCGCCTTGCTGAACTGGCATTCACTGTATTCGATGATCTGGATCCGGTTGCCCCAGGGATCGAGAAAGTCGTAGTCCCCGATGCGCCGGACTTCTTTACCGGCCCGGTCGAGCTCGCGCTTCACCGCGTCGGCGTCATCCACCACCAAGCCGACGTGCCGGCCGCCGTCGGGGCGCCGGGCGGCGCTTTCCCGCAACGCGATGAACTGGTCGCCCAGATCGATAAAGGCCAACCCCTTCTGGCGGCCGCGCAGGGTGAAGTCGAAGAGCCGGCGGTACAGATCCAAGGCGTCCTCGATATTGCCGACCTCCAGGGCCACGTGGTTCATGCCGATCGCCTTCGCCTTTTTGGACGTTCTTTTTCGGTCGGTTGCTTTCATAGGTCAACAATGCTCCAGAAAGTAATTCAATCTTCCGACATGTCCGCTGTCGGGCAACGTCCTCGGCTCGTAAACGTTGCGAAGTGCCGGGCTCTTCGTCGTCACAAGGATCGTTTTGTAGAAATAACGCGCCTTGGACAGCGAATGGAGCGCCGAGGTCAGGATGCGGCTGGCCATCGCCTTGTCGACGACGAAGAAGTGTTCCCCCACGCCGACGGCGTTCTCGGTGTGGGCGGAAATTTCGAGGGAATCCGCCCAACGGACCAGATGGCCGAAACGCTCCGCATGCGACGTACGCAGGTCAACGCCGTGTCGGTCGCTCTGGACCGCCATATCGTCAAATAGGGCGCTCACCGATTCGTTAAATGGCCGGAACCGGTCCGCCCACTCGCGATACCGCCAAGCATTTGAGGCTTCGAGACCGATCGCAAGGCCCAAAAGGTCGGGCGAGGTCAATGTTAGAAAGTGTCTTGGCATCCATTACTCTCAAAGACAGGCTAGCACTAATAAAGAGAGGCCGATAGGAATCGTTTCTTCAACCCGTTTCGATGTCCGGCGAACACCGAGGAAAAAGCCGGATTGACCAGTTATACCGGGCCGTTGCCCGCGAACCCGCCCATCGACGAGGGATCAAATTAAATGACCTGAGCCCGCGCCGAGAGGCTTGTGTTTTCCGGGTCTTCTCCTTAAAAAGCGACCCATGAACCCCAGCCGCCTTTATGACGCCTACGTCGCCGAGCGCTTCGACGAAGACCCCTTCGATTTATACCGGGAATGCCGGGAAATGGCCGTAGGTCAGATCCGGAGAAACCTGGGTCAGGGGCCGGTCCGCGTCGCGGACCTGGGCTGCGGAACCGGGGAGCTTCTCATGGCCCTCGCGTCGATTTACCCACAGGCTTCGCTTTGCGGGATCGACGGTTCCGAAAAGATGCTGCGGATCGCTCGCGCGAAATTGGTCTCAGTTCCCGCATCCCGGATCCGTTTCTGCCACGACGACCTGCTTCATCTGGAGCGCCACGTCGAGCCGAGCGGACTCGATCTCGCAACCCTGCACTTCGTTTTGGCCCGTCTCGACAACCGAAAGCTTCTCTCTCTCGTCCACCGCGCGCTCCGTCCGGGCGGCTGGTGCTCCCTCGCGACCGCAACGCACGGGACGTTTCCGACGCTCCGCAGCCTCGGCTCAGCCTTCCTGTCCGAGGAGTTCATCCGGTCATCTTCGAACGTTCCCCAGAATCGCGACGACTTGAGGGAGCTGCTTCGGGAGTCGGGACTGGAGGTCGTCGAGGAGTCGGTCCACAGAAAGTCGATCCGGTTGACCGATTTTGACGAGCTCCGGGATTTCATCCTGCACTCGGGCTGGTTTCCTCATCCCATCATCGAGGATCTTCCGGACCAGGAAATCAACCGCTACCGGGAGTTGTGCCAGCCTTTTCTTCCGATCGAAGACACCGCCGAAAAATTCGTTTTTCTCGCTCGAAAAGTTTAGGCAAACACCCGGATCAGAAGAAACAAAAGAAGAGGAAGAAATGGCTCGCCGCGCCGGCGAAGACGAAACAATGCCATATTTCATGAAAACCGAACCTTCCGGGAACGGGGTTCGGTTTTTCCAGTGCGTAGATCAATCCTCCGACGGTAAAAAAAACGCCGCCCAAGACCAAGGCCGAAATCCCCTGCCAGTGGATCGCCCGAGAGACGGGCTTGACGATCATCAACCCGAGCCAACCCATGCCGATAAAGAGTGAGGTCAGGAGCCATTTCGGCGCGTGCGGGACGAACGCCTTGAAGGCGATTCCGGTGACGGCCAGGGACCAGATGATTCCGAGGACGCTCCATCCCAGGCTGTTTCTCAGCACAATGAGGCAAAAAGGCGTGAATGTTCCGGCAATCAGCATGAAAATGGCGAAGTAGTCGAGTTGCCGGAGGTGGTGATTGGTCTTGGGAGAGCCGTTGACGCCATGGTGAAGGGCGCTGCTGACAAACATGTTGATGAGGGTCAGTCCGTAAATGGAAAAACCCAGCACGGCCCCGGGTCTCGACCCCCTCCAGGCCCCGGACACGAGAAAAAACGAGCCGATCGCCGCGAGAATCGCGCCCACGCTGGAAATGAGCGTGTTGTAGAATTCGTCGGTGACGTGAACGCTTCCGTCCTTGCTGAGAAGGGGCCGGTCCGGCATGCCCAACCACCTAACAAGGAACGGGTCGCGAGAGAATTTAAAAATCAAGTGCAACGGGAAGCTCTGCATTCACGATGCAATGGACAGGAAGCTGGGGAGAGTCTAAAATTCACCCCTTATGTATAAGATCGACGACCCATTGTTCGCGCTGATTCTGCGCTTCGTCGGCTACGAGCTCGGAGTCTCGTACTGCGACGATGAGGATTTTGTTCAACGCGAGCTGAAAGCCATCGAAAGTTATATCGATGGGTTCCCCCAAGCGGAACAGGAACGGCACGCCATGGAGTGGGTGGAGGGACATGCCAATGAATACAGAAAAAAGTGGGAAAAGGATTTCGTCAGAAGGACGATCTCCGGTCAAAGATGCGCGGATTGCCCTATCTCCAAGAACGGCCGTCCCGGGAATTGCCCCATCCATGATCAATTGAGCGCGCTACTTGAGAAGTACATCGGCGGCGATGTCACCGCCTCCGGCTACGTGAAGGACTCATTGGAATTGCTCTCCAGATACAAGGAGCATCTTAAAATCAAACTCAGCGAGTTACGAAATGATCCGTAGGTCATCGGCAGGCGAAGCCCGGCTTATCGGCGCGATTCCCTTAAAGAGGGCAATTCGGATCCCAGGTGGTTCGCTTGAGATAGGCGTCCGGGACGAGGGGTGTGAAGCGTTTGAGCTGCTCCTTGGATTTCACTTTGCCCCCGGCCGTTGTTTCGAACACGCCTCCGACGACAAGGAAGAGATCCTTGGTCATCCCCGGAAATGCGTCCGATTTCTCGACGGAAATGCACTCGGGCTCGCAGGCTGCGGTCGGCCGGCCCAGGTACGGAAAGACCGGATCGCCCTCCTCCTGAGGGAGGGTGAACGTACGGCCCTTACGATCGTAAACCTTGTCGAGATCGCTGAACGGTGTCCCGCTCTTCTGTGAAATCTCCTTCGCCTTCTTCAAAATGTCTGCGTAGGTCGGGCCGCTGCCGAGAACCAAGACGTCGATCGGGACGGGGGGCAGGGCTTGATCGGCGAGGGCCGAAAGGGGAGAAGTGAGAAGCGCCAATAAGACGAGGAGTGATCTCATGACGGGCAATATACGGGCTAATACTTCTTCGATGCAAGAATCCCGCTTTCGCGACTTATCGGCCCACGGGGGCAATGTTGCGATTACAAAATGAGAGACGCGATGCAGTTACTGAGTGACTTCTCCGTTCGCGATCGCAGGCGCGGCCTCCGTCGGTGAATCCTTCACGCTCCATATCTCTCTGAGTTGAGCCGACGTCAGGAGGATGCGTGCGCCGAACCGGTTGACGATGTTCAGTGCGAGGTTCGGAACGATGAGATGGAGAAGCAGGGGGGCGAAAAGGATCCCCGCCCACAGAATGACACGCCGAAACCGCTTCATCGAATGGCCCCAAGGTTCCATTGATGACACATCACAGCAATTTCGAAGCCAAACGGTGGATGGAGCTAAGTCCTTGAAAAAAAAGCACTCGTTATAGGCGCCGTGGGTTTTTTGACGGCAAAAAAATGACACTTTATCATCTTGATAATCCCGGAGCCCTCATCGGCTGGAAATTTCCCGGAAGCTCGCAATGACCTCTTGAAGGACGGGCTTGGCTTTTTCAAAGCGGGACCGGAGGGTCCATGCGAGAATCTGATGATAGTATCCGGCGGTTTCGACGGTCGTATGAAGATAGACGATGTGAAGGTTATCGACGGTCGCCTGGATTTCGTATTGAAGCGCCGGGGAGCCGTTGATGGTCAGTCTTTGGGGCCCCGACGTCTGTGGCGATTTCGTCCCTTCCAGCAGCGCCGTCCGCGTGATCTCGGAATTTTTCTCAAGGCTCATCTCATCGTAATCCGATTTATTGTCCGAGAGTACGATGACATACATCTCTCCGGCGCGATTCGAGGCGGCGAGTTCGGCCGTCGCATGAAGGGCGCGGTCTTGCTTCCATCCCGCCGGAAGCGTGATCTGGATCCGGCCGTCGGCGCTCTTCAGCGGGAAAGGGGACGGGGAGGATCCAAACGGGAAGCAACCCGTCTGGGCCAAAACGAGGAGGTAGACCGGGATCCGTTTCAAAGTCCTCACAGCCCGGGGAACTACCACCTCGTCGATCCGCTCCTCAAGACCTTCTTTCTCGCGTACGTCATCATCGCCGCGCACTACGGCGCTCCAACGGCCGGAAAAAAGGCATCAGTCCAGTTCAGGAACATTATCGAGACTGATGAAGGTGATCTTATTTCCGAAGATCTGGTTGAGTTGGGGAATCGCCACCACCCTTGTGTCATGGTTGATTCCGATGTCCGCCAACTGGGCGCCTGAATTCCCATCGCAGAGGTCTTGTTCCTTTACGGTCCCGTCAGGCTGGAACCGAATCCTCGCGAGCTTGGTGATTCCAGTCCCTCCATTAGCCGTCGGCGCTTCGTTCATGGTAACCAAGAAACTGCCACCGTCCCGCTCCAGGCCATCAAGGGACTTGAGGCCAGGCCAGGCTCCGAGAAGCACGATCGACTGCGTCGGGTCGAAAGCGGTGTCAAGATCGACCCGATAGAACTTGCCCTCTCCGTTGACGACCACCAGGTCATTCTGAATGAGAAGGGTCCCATTCGGTCGTATTCCAAAAGGCGTATCGTCCCCGTCGACCTGCAGAGGCACCGGCTCTGAGCCATCCAGGGGCACCCGCCAAACATGGGTCTCTAATCCCTGCAAGATGGGCAGGGTATTTCGCGTCGATACGTAGACGGAGGCCGCTTTCTTGTCGACGACCGGATCATTGACTTGATTATCGATCGTGGAAACCTCGGCCGGTTCTGGGACACATAATGCGTTTTCTATGGCCGCGGTCGCAATATCGATGACGACAATCATATTGTCTCCCACACCGTCATCTGCGATGCCGCCGCCCAGACAGTAGGCTGTATTCGCAACGTCGATACTATCGTTGAAATCCGCCACATAGAGTTTTCCTTCAAGAATCCGAATGCCCTTGGGGTCCCCGAGCCCCACCACCCAATTCTGCTCGGCAAGAGAGCCGTCCGCATTGAGTTGAGTGATATAACCATCCGTCATCGATGGGGCCGTCGGCGGCGCAATACCCGTCAAGAGATGTTGGTTCGAGACATACCAGGAGCCCGATCGTGGATCCCATTGGGCGCTCTCGGGACGCCAAAAGGGTGTTCCCGCAAAGGGCGGAACGAGTTGAGCCTGTGCCCCTATCGTGACCGCTCCGGGGACCGCCTCGCATTTGATACCGGCAAAGACAGGCGTGCCCATGGCGGCCAGGCCAAGGATTATTGACAGGGACAAGAAAAATATTCGGATGCTCCATTTTTTGCTGTGAGTCATAACCCACTCCCTTTCTTTCTTGAGGTTTGGAAGAAGAAAACCCACACTTCGCTTCAACGCAAAGGTGGGTCAAAAAATGCATCACACTCCTTTCGGCAACCCGACTACCCTCATTTGCCAAGGCAACGAGGGCTCGTGGCTTTGCGTCCCCGGGTTACCCCGGGTTTGCCTTTATCGTGGATCTAAAGTTTCAATGTTGGCTTTGGCGTATTTTAACTTCCCGCGCCTCCCTCTCATAGGAAAAAGACGTCAGAAACGCCGATCCACCGATGAGGAAAAGTGTAAGAAAGTGTAATAAAATGTAAGGAAATGCGCCTGTGGATCGATCGTAAGCCCGCTGTCCGAGGTCGTTGGCAGCGGTCTTTGCTAGCGCCTCGAACCTCTGCAGATCAGTGTTTGAAGGGTCCGTTGTCCATTCTCGTAATGGGAAACGCGGTGTCGGCAGCTGACTTTACTCGCGGAGGTTTTCGTTCTCATCCCATCGATCGCACCGCTCCTGGCCGAGTTGATCTTTCGGTTGCAGGAATCCGCCCCCTGGGAGTCATTGGAGTCGTAACTGCACGTCGTGACTTCGGAAGCTCCACGATCCAGTCGAGTGACCCAATCCATAGTCTCCTCCTATGAAGAAATGGTTGTATGCGACCCGTTATTCAATTGTTTTCGTTTCAATAATCTTATCGGACGTTGTTTCCGTGAGGTTGTCACTTTGAAAAGAAATATCCGCAGGATTATGAGTTCTCATGATCTTACATAGGGTTACAAACATTGAGGGATTAGTTGCCTTATCGTTCCAAATACTCCTTCAAGGCCCTCAGCCGTTTCGCCGTTTCGCTTCGCAACCTGAGGTTCATGATGGGCTCCAAGAGCCAGGCGAGCCATTTGGGTTTCGCTTCGAAGTGGTAGATGTAGCTGATTTGTGAGCTGCCCGGGTTGACCGGGGCGTGCCGGATCGTCGCGGCGAAGCTTTGAAAAAAGGGCGGTTTATTGATCAGCTTGACCGCGGCGTATTCGCCCCGCTTGAAGGTGACGTATTCCGTGATCATCGGGATTCCGCCCGTGGACCATTTTCCCGAACAGAGGGATTGAACGCCGGGCGCGGCTTTTGAGGCCCCGTTCAACAAGCTGGCCTCGCGAAGGAGGGGGTCCCAATCCAAGCGTCGTTCGTAATCGTGCAAAAGATCGAAGACCTCGTCGCACGGGCGGCGGATGATTTCGCTTAAGGATTCTCTTTTCATCCCGGAGACCTCTTACCAGATGATCCGGGCTCATTGGAAGATGCAGCGGGTCAGAGGGGCCGGCAGACATCGGCCGGGGCCGTCGGAGTGGGCCGCCCCAGCAAGACCGAAGAGGCGTAATAGACATCCCCGCGCCGAACCATCACCTCGCCGCTCTCCGGATAAACGCAACCGGTCAAGGCGTCTTTGAGCCAGTCGGATCCCGTGCCATCTTCCCCGCCCTCCGCTCCGAAGGCGCGTCTTTCGTCAATGGCGAAGGGAAGGAAACGACGGCCGACGCGGTCGGTGTGAGGCGTGTCGTCGAGAATCCGAATGCGCCGGGCGTGCGGCGCCGAAACCGCCCTCGAAAAACGGGAGCGGCCCTCTTCCTTCTTTTGGAGGGGTTCCACGAGCTTCGCCCGAATCACCGACTCCGCGGAAGACGCTAGGGGGTTCGAGGCTTCCGCGGAGAGGGGAGGGGGCGCCTCAACCAAGATCAGCGCCAGGGCTGCGAAGAGAAGGGGCCGGATGGACGATTGGGTCATAGATCCTCCGAGAAATAAGTTGAAACAGGGCGGGTGAAGTCAAGAATTCAACGAGGGCAAACGTCCCCAAGACGGGAATCCACAGGCTGATCCGGTAGGCAACGTCCGGGTTAAAATTGCAAGATTCCAGAACGAACAGCATGGCCCGCGACGAGACCGCGACGCTCAGTTGCCCCAGGACATGAAAGGTCAACCGGCGATGTCTTGCGAATTGTCCGGCCCGCGCGGCGCGAATCGCCTGAATCATCGCCCATAGGACGACGGCCCCCGACAGGAGAAAGCCCAATGTCGCCCCCCGGCCGCCCCGGGCGAAAAAGGCCAGGTAGAACCCCGTGGGCGTCAAGAGAAAGATCACGAGTCCGCCCGTCACGCGTCCGCCCCAGCGGTGAAATCCGGGCCAGCGTTTGAGAAGGAGTTTCGACGACAGCATCAAGCAGCCGGGCAGGGCCAGGGCGGCGGCGATGACATGGATCCTTAAGACCAGCACGTAGAAGCCTTCGCGGGGCAGGGGAAGTTTTTCGATCACGAAGGGTGCAAGCTCGTCAGCGTGGAAATAGACGAGACTTGAAAGGGTGATGGCGAAGGACCCCACCCACAAGAAGAGCCAAACCGTGCCGTGAGCTGCCCGCTTCACGATGAACACCTCCGAAAGATCAAAAACTTGAATCGTACCTTCAGGTATTGAACGTATCATCGGCGGACTTGGGGAAAAGGTCGACTAAGCTTGTGCAAAAAGATGGAGCGAGGCTTTTACAATCTTATTACACAGCGACGCGTGCATGGCCCTTGTAGAAAGGTGATGTTTTTGGGAAAGCTATCGCCATGGTCGTCACGAACCATATCCCGCTGTTCCGGATGGCCGGCGTGGGGCCCCTGGGCCTGCCGGGGGACCCCGCGGCCTATGGCCTTCCGGTCTCGGCGGCCATCCCAGGCCATTCCCGTGTGGGGGCTGCCAGCGCCTTCGTCAATGTCAGCGGGGCGGGATCCCCGGTCGGAATCGCCGGTCCCGTCGGCCTTCGTCTGATGGGGTCCATGACTCCCAAGATCGAGCCGCGGGACGACCGGTCTGCCACGGCCGCGGCGGAACCCCGGCGATGCATGTCCGGTCTCATCGATGAAACTCCTCTCGCGGACCTTCTCCGGCTCTTGTCCGGCTCCCAGGAGAGCGGGTTGCTCCAGATCCGATCCTTCCATGGGACCGGCCGTATCCTCCTCCGCGGCGGCCGCGTCTATTTCTGTCAGATCGAGGGAAGCCCCGCCGTCTCCCCGAGGAAGTCCCTTTACCGCATGCTCCGGTGGACCGAGGGATCCTTCGAGCTCCACCCCCAGATCGATCCGGGCCTTCCCGAGGATCGTTGGATGAGCGACTCCACCGAATCGCTCCTCATGAATGGCGTTCGTGAAATGGACGAGATCAACCGCCTTTCGCTGAAGACGCTCAAGCCCTGGGCGCCGATGACCGCGGATCTCTTGGCCGGCCGGCTCAGCGAACTGTCGCCCGCGGAGCTCGACGTCCTTCAGACGGTCCTCGAGCACGGCGGCCTCTTGGAGGCATTCCTCGATCGCTTTCCCGGAAGCGATCTGCAGGCGCTGACCGGGTTGATCGCTCTGATCCGCAAGGGTTTTGTCCTTTACCGTTGATTTTGCCTGGATATTTGATCTATCGCCGGCCCGGCTTATTGAGTATCTTTACGTCATCGGATGCGGATGGGAGGGGTTATGAGAGTCGTCGTAGCAATCGCCACGCTTCTGGCCTCGGCCCCGGCGCTTTGGGCGGCCGACCTGGGGATCGGGACCTGGGCGCGACGGGACACTCAGGCGATGACGATGACCATCGAACCCTTCGGCGCGACCGGCTGGAAAATCACCTACCATATCACGATGGGCTCAAAGGTAAGCATCATGAGTCTCGAATCGGCCCTGGACGGATCCGAGGCCGCCGTCATCGTCGACGGCAAGCCGTCCGGCGAGACGATGGCCATCAAGCGGCTGGACGACCGGCACACGTTCACGACCTTGAAGATGAACGGCCAGCCGTTCGGGACCTCGAAGGCCGAGCTGTCGGCCGATGGAAAAACCATCAACGTGCAGAACGAAACCCCGTCGCCGACGGCCGGGGGCCCCCCGATGAAGTCTACGGAGACTTGGGATCGAAAATAGGGCTGACCCCAACCACCTCTGACGTCTTGGAACGACCAGACGTTGTGCTCCATGACCGCACCTTCCGAGATCAGGAAATCCAGGCCAAAAGTCTTCTTGTCGTCGGCATAACGCCCGCGTAGATCCCAGGCTCTCCGAAAATCTGCTTTGGAATTCCTACTCATTGCCTTAAGATTCCTACTCATTATCCGCCGGAGCGGCCGAGGGACCAGTCAAGGAGGAGCAATGAGCTACTTGGAATTGAGCGCGCACATGACCGTGCGCCCGGGCTGCCTTGAGGGCTTCAAGAAGCAGGCGGCTGAGCTGATCCGTCTCACAAAGGAGAAGGATACACGAACGCTGCGTTACGACTGGTTCCTCAGCACCGATGGCACGAAGTGCGAGGTTCGTGAGGCCTACACCGGCCCGGAAGGTCTGATCGAGCACAACAGCCACATCTTCGAAGCTCGCGCCAAGTTGTTCAAGGACTACGCGGACGGTCATTTCATGACGATTTACGGAGAGCAGTCGCAAACACTGCTCGATCTGCTGAAGGCCCACGCAGCCGGCCACGACTGGTTCACGTTCCTTCAGGGTCTGGAGCCATCCCCGGAGATCCCTGGGGCAGCGCGCAAAGCCTAGCGGCCGGCGCGGGGCGTATACGGAGGCACCGTATGGCCGCAACAACCCTGGAAGCTAAGGTGCACGACTTCCTCGCCCAGAAGCGCATCGCCGTTGCCGGCGTGTCGCGCGACAAGGGCCAGCACCTGGCCGCCGATCTCATCTACCGCCGGTTGAAGAGCACCGGGCACGAGGTCATCCCCGTGAACCCGCGCTTGCAGACCTTCGAGGGAGATCGCTGCTATCCCGACCTGCAATCCATCCCGGGTGGGGTCGATGGAGTGGTGATCATTACTCGACCCGAGATCACGGAGCGGATCGTGCGCGATTGCACCAAAGCCGGGGTCCGCCGCGTGTGGATGCACCAGTCGATGGGGAAGGGTTCGAGTGTCTCGCCGGAGGCCGTCGAGTACTGCCGTCAACATGAGATCAGCGTGATCGCCGGTGCCTGCCCGATGATGTATGGCGACGGCGTCGACTTCGGTCACAAGTGCACGCGCTGGATGATGAAACTCTTCGGAAGGTTACCCGCATGAAGCGGCGCCGCGTCGCTAAGAATAACCTTTTTCATGTTAAGCCCTGCCTCCCATCCCGATAAGGCGTCGAAGTCACGATGAACGTCCCCGCGCCCGTGGCGGCGAGCTTGTATCCCGCCGTCCGGACCTCCATCTCCGCCGAGGCCATCCGGCTGCCCATCCTGATGATCCGCCCGACGGCCCACAGGT